>JAQGMQ010000889.1 GCA_028292305.1 Rhodoferax sp. | reverse complement strand
GCGCTACGCCACCATTTCGGTGGTCGCCGGCCTGCGCCGCGCCGATGGCAGCCTGAGCCTGTCGGGCGACCTGCACCGCGATGCCGAGCGCCTGCTGGCCGAGCGCGCCACGCTGGTCGCGCAGTTGCCTTTCATCCCTGAAGACCCGTACCTGCTGCTGCCCGACACCGTGGCGAACACCGAGCGCGACGAGCAGGGCGATGTGCCCAACGCCGTCTCGGTGATCGAAGCCGTGGCACAGCTTGCGGGCGCGGTCGACTTCGTGGGTTTCTATGCCGGCGGCGGCGTGCAGCGCGCCTTTGCCGACAGCCGCGGCCAGCGCAACTGGCACAGCGTGCGCAGCTTCAACTTCGAATGGTGCATCTACCAGGCGGCCGACAAGGCGGTGAAGGCCGCCTATGCGGGCACGCAGTGGAGCGACACCGAACTGGCCGCGCGCATCAGGGATTCCGCCGCGCGCAGTGCCCTGTTGGCGCAGCCGGCGCGGGTCTTGTCGCCCGGCGCCTACCGCGTCTATTTCTCGCCCGTAGCGGTGGGCGAGTTGCTGGGCACGCTGAGCTGGGGCGGCTTCGGGCTGAAGGCGGTGAAGACCGGTGTCTCCAGCCTCATCAAGATGCACCGCGACGGCGTGCGCCTCGATGAACGCATCACGCTGGCCGAGGCCACGGGCACCGGTACCGCGCCGCGTTTCCAGGGCGACGGCTTCGTCAAGCCCGACGCCGTGCCGCTGATCCGCGCGGGCGTGGTGGCCGATACCCTCGTCTCACCCCGCTCGGCCCGCGAATACGGCCAGCCCACCAACGGCAGCGGCGGCGGCGAGTCGCCCGAGGCCCTGGCCCTGCAGGCCGGCGACCTGCCCGCGGCCGACGTGCTGCAGCGCCTCGGCACGGGGGTGTGGATCAGCAATCTGCACTACCTGAACTACAGCGACCGCCAGGCCTGCCGCGTGACCGGCATGACGCGTTTCGCGTGCTGGTGGGTGGAAGACGGCAAGCTCGTCGCGCCGATCCAGGTGATGCGCTTCGACGATTCGTTCTTGCGCATGTTCGGCGAGGGCCTGGTGGCGCTCACCGATGTGGCCGAGCTGGTGCCCGACGCGGCCACCTACAGCGCGCGGCAGCTGGGCAGCGTGACGGCGCCGGGGGCGATCGTGGATGGGTTTTGTTTGACCTTGTGAGGCGGAGCGATCCGGCGTTGGGTGGCAGGGCGACCCTCGCCGGCGCGCGGCGTGGTGGAGGTCCGCCATCTGCATCGGCTGTTGACTCCCTCCCCTTCCGGGGAAGGGTCGGGGTGGGGGTAGGCGGTCGTCAGCACGCACGGCGGTCAAGCCTGAAGTGCAGTGCCCCCATCCCAAGCTTCCCCCGGTGGGGGAAGGAGCAATGCAAAAGCCAGGCTTTCGGGAGGCGAAGAGGTGAGGGCGGTGGTCCACATCTCGCACGTCCAAAACAAGCCCCCGTCTCCCCGACAATCACCCCATGCACTTCCAACCCATCCTCGACGAGATCGTGGCCACGCTGCAGCCCGAGCTCGGCGCCGCGGGCCGCGTGGCCGACTACATCCCCGCGCTGGCACGGGTGCCGGCCGCCCAGTTCGGCATCGCGCTGCGCACCTGCGACGGCCAGGAGGCCGCGGCCGGCGACAGCCACACGCGGTTTTCGATCCAGAGCATTTCCAAGCTGTTCGCGCTGACCATGGGCATGCGCGTGATGGGCGACGAACTCTGGCAGCGCATCGGCCGCGAGCCTTCGGGCAATCCGTTCAATTCGCTGGTGCAGCTGGAGGCCGAACAGGGCACGCCGCGCAACCCCTTCATCAACGCCGGCGCCATTGCCGTGACCGACCGCCTGGTGAGCCACGGCGACGCCAAGGCCGAGATGCTGACGCTGCTCACCAGCCTGTGCAACGAGCCGGTGCACTTCGACGAAGAGGTGGCCGCGTCCGAGGCGGCCACCGGGTTTCGCAACATCGCGCTGGGCAACTTCATGAAGAGCTTCGGCAAGATCGACAACGACGTGGCCAAGGTGCTCGACGTGTACTTTCACCATTGCTCGGTGTCGATGAACTGCCTGCAGCTGGCACGCGCCACAGGCTATTTGAGCCGCGACGGTGTGCACCCCTACAACGGTCACCATCTGTTGACCGAGCGCCAGACCCGCCGCGTCAATTCGCTGATGCTGACCTGTGGCACCTATGACGCCGCGGGCGAATTCGCGTTCCTGATCGGCCTGCCGTGCAAGAGCGGCGTGGGCGGCGGCATCGTCGCGGTGGTGCCCGACCAGTTGAGCCTGTGCGTCTGGTCGCCCGCGCTCGATGCCACCGGCAACTCTCTGCTCGGCATGAAGGCGCTGGAGCTGTTCACGGCGAAGACCGGCCTGTCGGTGTTCTGAGGGCGCGGCATGCTGGCAACCCTGCACGACACCTGGGCCGGCCTGGCGGCCGGCATCAACCAGGGGATCGAACGTTTCCCCGGTGGCCACGACGGCCTGACGACCACCATCTCGGTGGTCTGGAGCCTCTACATCGCCGTGCTGGCGGTGTGGATCCTGCTGCAGAAACGCGCGCCGGTGTCCACGCTGAGCTGGATTCTGTCGATGGCGCTGCTGCCGTTCCTGGGTTATGTCGTCTACTATTTTTTCGGGCCGCAGCGGCTGAAGAAACAGCGGCTCAAGCGGCTGCGCAGCCAGACCCTGCTGTATGGCGAAACCGATTTTTCCAAGCTGCGCGCGGCCGCCGACCACGCGCCGCCGGTGTTGCGCCAGCTGGCGCGGCTGGGCACGGCGACCTCGGAGTTGCCGATCTCCACGGCCACCCGGGTCGACCTGCTGGTGGACGGCGCGGCCACGTTCGACGCCATCTTCGACGCGATCCGCGCGGCGCGCCACCATGTGCACCTCGAGTACTACATCTTCGAGCCCGACCACATCGGCACCGCCCTGCGCGATCTGCTGGTGGCCAAGGCGGCCGAAGGCGTGCAGGTGCGCTTGCTGGTCGACGCCATGGGCTCGAAGCGGTTGAGCGCGCGGTTCCTGGCGCCGCTAGTGGCCGCGGGCGGGCAGATCGGCCTGTTCCACGCGTCGCGCATCGGGCGGCGGCTGCGGCCGGTGATCAACTTCCGCACCCACCGCAAGATCGTGGTGTGTGACGGCCACACCGGCTTCACCGGCGGCATCAACATCACCGACGAGGAAGACCAGCGCACCCGCGCCGACGCCTACCACGACGTGCACCTGCGCATCGAGGGCGGGGCCGTACGTCAACTGCAGATGACTTTTCTGGAGGATTGGGTCTACACCACCGGCGAACGTCCGCGCGCGATGGCTGAGCACAGCGGGCAGCTGCTGCCCGACACGCCGCCCGGCGACCACGCTGTGCAGATCCTCACCTCGGGGCCGGACAGCGGCCTGGAAGGCATCCACCGCATGTACGTGGCGGCCATCAACGGCGCCATGGGGCGGGTGTGGCTCACCACGCCGTATTTCGTGCCGGGTGAGCCCGGCCTGATGGCGCTCACCAGCGCCGCACTGCGGGGCCTGGACGTGCAGCTGCTGGTGCCGCGGCGCAGCGATTCGGCCATCGTCAGTGCCGCGGCGCGCTCGTATTTCGACGAGCTGATCGCCGCCGGCGTCAAGGTGTGGGAATACCGCGCCGGCATGCTGCATTCGAAGACGATGGTGATCGACGACCACTGCGCCTTCATCGGCACGGCCAATTTCGACAACCGCAGCTTCCGGCTCAACTTCGAGGTCTGCGCCGTGGTGTATGGCCCGGCCCTGGCGGAGCCGCTGGCGCGACAGTTCACCGCCGACCTGGCCCAGGCCAAGGCCGTCGCGCCGATGCGGCGGCTGCCGTTTCTGCGCAAGCTGGGCGACGCCGCGGCGCGGCTGTTTTCACCGGTGTTGTAGTGGGCCTGGCCGGGCGGCAGGCGCGTGGTGCAGGATGGCCCGGTTGGTGAATATCTTCTGAACCGCACCGTGTTTGGCCACGTCGATCAGGCACTCTGCCAGGGTCGCCACGCTCACGCTGAAGTCGTCGGTGAAGTGGTTTACCACCCAGGCCACGGGCTCGAACAGCAGCGGAACCAGCGGGCGCTTTTGGCCGGCGTGCGCACGGCGGATGAAGGCCGGGCGGAAGTTGAAGACGTTGGCGCTCAGCAGGCCAAGATCACGCTCGGTGCGGCCCTTGATGCGACCGTAGAGGGTGCTGCTTCGCTCCTGCTGGTCGGCGGCGCGGCCGCTCAGAAAACAGAAACGCATGTCCTGGTTGGCCGCCAGCATGGCGCGCGCGGCAGCCACCGTGTAGCCGTGCGTGATCTCGACGTACTCGGCCTCACTGACCGCGGTCTGCGACACGCCCAGGCACCAGATGCAGGCGTCTGCGTTCAGCTGCGCGGCGACGCGTGTGTAGTCGAGAAAATTATTGAGCACCACCTCGGTCAGTTTCGGATGGCGCACGCTGCCCGGCCGGCGCAGCAGCACGGTGACCTGGGTGACCTGGGTGACGGCGGGGTCGTCGAGCAACTGGCGCAGCACTTCGCCGCCCGCAAAGCCGGTGGCGCCGGTGACCAGGATCTTCATCGGGCAGCCGCCCGGGGCAGTCGCGGCGCGGGTTCGACGCCGGGCGGTTTTTCAAGTATGTTCATCAACGCGACTGTAAGTCCGTGCAGTCGGACGATCAATATTTTGAAATCCGCATCACATGCGCGATAGTTCGAACATGGCCACCGACCCGTTATCCGACATCCTGAAACTCGAGTATGCCGAAACCGTGGTCACCGGCGGGTTCTCGGCGGCGGGCCGCTGGGCGATCCGGTTCCCGCCGCCCGACAAGATCAAGTTCTGCGCCATCGTCAAAGGCGGCTGCTGGATCAAACTCGATGGCGAGGCCGCGCCGGTGTGGGCCGCCACCGGCGACATCCTGCTGCTGGCCGCATCGCACGGCTTCGTGATGTGCAGTGACGCCGACACCGCGCCGGTGGACGCGATGGCGCTTTTCCTGCGCACCGCGGGCAACATGATGCGGCTGGGTGACGCCATCGAAACGCGGCCCGCCGACCAGGACGACTTCGTCCAGATGGGCGGCCACGTGCGGCTCGACCCGGCCAACGGCGGCCTGCTGGCCGATGTGTTGCCGCGCTGGATTCACATCCAGGCGGCGGCGCCCGAGGCCACGCCGCTGCGCTGGCTGCTCGCGCAACTGGTGGGCGAACGTGCCAGCGAGCTGCCTGGCGCGGGCATCGCCTCGGTGCACCTGGCCCAGCTGATGTTCGTGCAGATCTTGCGGGCGCACCTGCAGGCGTCATGGCCGTTGGCGCCCGGCTGGCTGCGCGCCGTGAGCGACCCGCGGCTCGCGCCCGCGCTGCGCCTGATGCACGCCGAGCCGGGCCGCCCCTGGCAGCTGGAAGAGCTGGCCCGCGCCGCCGCCATGTCGCGCACCACCTTCGCCCAGCACTTCAAGACCGCCGCCGGTGTGGCCCCGCTGACCTATCTGACGCAGTGGCGCATGCGGGTGGCGCAACGCGCACTGCGTGAAGAAGGCACGGCCGTGTCGGTGCTGGCCGGGCAGTTGGGCTACACCTCGGAGAGCGCGTTCAGCAACGCCTTCAA
>JAQGMQ010000811.1 GCA_028292305.1 Rhodoferax sp. | reverse complement strand
CGGCCCGATGCGCCCGTGGAACTGGCCATCCTGCAGGCGACGGTGCAGCAAGGCCGGCATGCGTTCGGCCCCGCGCGCAAGGTGCTCGAAGCCGCATTGGCACGCGCCCCCGACCACGCCCAGGGCTGGCTCGACCTGGCCGCGCTGGACCGCGTGGAAGGCAATTTCCCCAAGGCCTTGCTGGCCTGCGAAGCCGTCGCCCGCGCCGGCCAGCGCCTCTATGCCCAGGCCTGCAACCTCGAGACCACCTCCCTGCAAGGCCAGAAACAGGCCAGCGACGGCTTCCGGCGCCTGCTGGCCGGGCTGCCATCGCGCGGTGCCGAATCGCAGCACAGCTACCTCAACTCGCTGCTGGCCGAAAGCGACGAACGCGCCGGCCGCGACGCGGCGGCCAGGGCCGCCTACACCGCCAGCCTGGCCGCCGAAAACGACCTCTACACCGTCATCGCCTTCAGCGACCTGCTGCTGCGCATCGGCGACAACCGCGCCGTGGTCAAGCTGCTGGCCGGCCAGCCGCTGACCGACGCTGTGCTGCTGCGCCAGGCCCTGGCGCAGCGCCGCCTGAACGACCCGCAGTGGCAGGCCACCCGCACTGAATTGCACGAGCGCGAAGCCGCGCTGGACCGCCGCGGCGACGACCTCAACCTGCACGACCGCGAACGCGCGCTGCTGGCACTGTGGCTCGACGATGCGCCGCCCCGCGCACTGGAGCTGGCCCAGCGCAACCTGCAATTGCAGCGGGAGCCGGTCGACTGGCTGATCGCGCTGCAGTCCGCCCGCGCTGCCAACGACAAGGCCGCCCATGCCGACCTGCTGCGGCGTGTGCAGGCCATCGGCCTGCAGGACGCCAGGCTGGCCGCGCTTGCTTCGAGGCCCGCGTCCATGCCAGCCCCGGCCGGGGAGAAAAAGCCATGAAGCGGCTGCTGGCCGGTCTGCTGTTGCTGTTGGTTGCCGCATCGGCGTGGGCGCACAAGGGCAGCGATGCCTACCTCGACGTGCGGGATACGGCGACTGCGGGCGCCGCCACCGGCAGCAAGCCGGCGCCGGGCACGCTCCGCTTCACCTATGCAGTCGCCATCAAGGACCTCGACCAGGCTTTGCCGCTGGACGCGAATGCCGACGGCAAGGTGACCTGGGGCGAAATGAAAGCTGCCATGCCGGCGGTGCTGCAGCTGCTGCAGGCCGCCAGCGGGCTCGAGAGCGGCAGCGACGCCAAGGCCGGCACTGCCGAAGCCACCCAAGCCACCCAAGCCACCCAGGCAGTCAACCATGCCGAGACCGCTTGTCATCTGGCGTGGACTTTCGCCGGCCTGGAACGCCGCAGCGACGGCGGCTACATGCGCTTCACCAGCGACGCGGCCTGCACCGGCGCCGTCGGCCTGCACTACACGCTGTTCCGCGGTCAGGACGCGACGCACCGGCTGCTGGTCACGGGCAACATCGGCGGGCAGGAGCTGTTGTCCACCTGGTCGCCGCAGCAGGCGGGTGCGCTGTCCCTGCGCGCCGCGGCGGGGCTCGATGGCCGTCCTGCGGCCACTGCCGGCGGGCAGTCGGGCCTGCAGACCTTGTGGCTGTACCTGGCGGTGGGGGTGCAACATCTGCTGCAGGGTTATGACCATCTGGCCTTCTTGCTGGCGCTGGTGCTGCCGCTGCGGTTGGCGATCCGTGTCGGCAGGCCAGCGCCTTCGGCCGCGCTGGCCGGGGTGGCCGGGGTGGTGGGCGGCATGTCAGCAGGCGCCGACCGTGCCACCTGGCTCGCCTTGTTGCGCACCATCACGGCGTTCACCATCGGGCATTCGGTCACCCTGGTGCTGGCCACGCTCGGCCTGACCGAAGCCTCGCCGGCCTGGGTCGAGCCGGCGATCGCCTTGTCGATCGGCTTCACCGCGCTGCACAACCTGTTCCCCATGCGGCACGTGCGCACCGACGTGCTGGCGCTGGTGTTCGGCATGGTGCATGGCTTCGGTTTCGCCAGCCTGCTGACCGAAGCCGCCGCGCCCTCGGGCCTGCTGCCCTGGGCGCTGGCCGGCTTCAACCTGGGCGTGGAATGCGGCCAGCTGCTGGTGGTGGCGGGCTGGGTGCTGTTGTCGCAGGTCGTGCAGCGCCAGCCCTGGTACGGCCGGGTGGTGATGCGCGGCGGCTCGTGTGTGCTGGTGCTGCTGGCCGCATTCTGGTTCTGGCAGCGCATCCGATGACGCGATTGACGTCGCTGCGCCCAAAGAAAAACCCGCCGCGGCGGGTTTTTTGTTGGAGCGCCGAGCCTCAGCCCAGGGGCTTCGGTGCGTTCACATCGTCGACTGGGGGGTTGAAGTTGTCGCGGATCAACAGCGGCCCCGAGGTTTCGTCCGTCGTACTCAGGCCAAGCAGGTAGGCGATGAACGCGTCCACGCTGGCCGAGGCGCTGTCGGGGAAGAAAGTGCCCGGCCCGTTGCCGTTGCTGGCCGTACCGTTGTCGTCGTTGCCACCGCCGCCGCCACCGCCGCAGGCAGTCAGCGCCAGGGCCGAGCCCAGGGCTGCCCCCAGCAGAAGTTTTTGGTTCAGTTTCATGTCAGCTCCTGTTGACTCAAGGGTAGGTGGAGCCGGCAGCGGCTGGTGGATTGAAGTTGCCGGTGATCGGCGTCGTCAGGTATGGAAAGCTCGCCCCGTAGTTGCTGGCGTTCTTGCGCACGCCATCGGTGAAAGCCAGGCCGCCCGCCGGTGCGTCCGAAGGCTTGCAGCCCACCTTCAGTGCGTCGGTGGTGCCGGTCAGCACGCAGAGCGCGCCCATGGCCACACGCAGCGAGAGGTCGACCACGTCGTCGCCGGGACGGCGCCCGTTCGGATAACCCGCGTTGTCCATCGCCGCCACACCCAGCGGGTTCTGCGCGGCCATGGCGGTTGCCGGGATGTCGGTGTTCAGCCGCAGCATTTCGCCGGGCACCACGTTCCTCGGCTGGTTGACCCCGTCGATACCCTTGAGGAACACCGTCAGCAAGTCGCTGCGCGGGAAGTTGGTCGGCGCCTTGGCCGCCGGGAACAGCGACTCGACCAGGGCCGGCAGCGCCGGGTTGGTCACGTAGTCGGCGAAGTTGGCCGGGTCGTTCTTGGGACGCGACGAGTTGAACTTGTCCTTGTCGTCGAGCCCGATGATCACCTCGTTGACCAGCGGCATGCCCAGGCGCGAGACCTGCGTCCACGCGCCGGCGCTGCGGGCCACCTTGCCGATGCCGGTCGGTGGCGATCCGTCCAGCACGCGGCCCTGGCGCAGGCTGGCCGTGGTGAACGCGCCGATAACGGGCTCGCCCGCCGCCTTCAGGCAGGCGATGGGCACTTCCATGGCCAGCGTGCTGACGTTCTTGTGTTCAAGGTCGTTGTTGTTCCCGCCCGATTCCGGCCCGAGCGGGTTCAGGTTGAACAGATCGAAGATCTTGCCCACGGCGATATAGAAGGGCTCCTTGCGCTGGCCGACGAAGACCTTGCCCGGCACGGCGCAGCCGGGGATGGCCACGTTGTAGATGTGCTGGTTGGCATAGGCCGCATAGCCGCCGGGAAACACCTTTTCGCCAATGTTGTCCACCGGTTTGTCGAAGGTCGCCGAGCCGCCGGCCGTGTTCGTCACGGGGCTGTGCGCAGCCGATCGGCTGCCGTTGCGCACCACGTCGATGGTGAAGGTCTCGCGCACGTTCAGCGTGGCCGGGTTCACGCCCGAAATCTGGCCGCTGTTGATCAACGGAATCTTCACCTGCTTGCCGCCGACGGGCAGCGCGCCCTGCTTGGAGGTGTTCTGAAAGCGGAACTGGAAGGTGATGTCTTCCACCGCATCGCCGTTGTTGTCGATATGGATTTCGTACAAGGCCTGCGGGTTGAACATGTAGAAGTTCGGGCCACCCTGTGGGTCCTGGAAGGGAATGTAGTTGGCCAGAATGGTCACGTAGTCCTGCCGGCCGGCCTCGTAGCTGCGAAACATGTACAGGTCGGTCGCGTCGACCTGCGACTGGCCGCTGATGAACGGCGCCTCACGGTGGCTGGAGGCCAGCGCCTGCGACGCGATGAACGCCAGCAGACCGGCGCCCAGCAGGGCCGATCGGAGCGGGTTGGAGCCCAGGGGAAATGTTTTCATGAGTTTTGTCCTGTTGTGGCAAGAATTCGTGGAAGGTCAATTCGCCCTGCCTCCAGCGAATCGATGTGAAACGTAAGGGGCGCACCCGTGCGAATTTGTAGGACAAAACGCACGCCGGCTGGAATCAACCGCGCTGTGTCATCAACTGAAGACCTGGGCGCATCACAGGGCGAATTTTTTATCTGGTGTTTACCCGCGCACGGTGCGAAATCTGAATCCGTTCGACTGGCGCGTGCGTATAAGGTAGCTAGCGCATAACGTGGCCGCGTTTATCGCGAACGCGGCGAAGCCGTTGGTCGGTGTGCCTGATCCGGTTCGGTAGAAGTCATTTCTGGAGAAAAACCATGTTGCTGTTGCGTCGCTCCCATGCCGGTTGGCTGGCTCTCGCCTTGGTCCTGGTCACGCCGCTGGCGCAGGCGCACTCCGAGACCGGCGCGGTCGGTGGGTTCATCAGCGGCTTCGTCCACCCGATCAGCGGCTGGGACCATATCGCCGCGATGGTGGCGGTGGGTATCTGGGGCGCGTTCCTGGGCAGCCCCGCGATGTGGCTGCTGCCGGTGATCTTCCCGCTGGTGATGGCCGTGGGCGGCGCGCTGGGGGTGCTCGGCGTGCCCATCATGGGCGTCGAGACCGGCATTGCGCTGTCGGGCGTGGTGCTGGGTGGGATGATCGTTTTTGCGGCCCGGCCGCCGCTGTGGTTTGCCGGCCTGCTGGTTGCCATCTTCGCGATCTTCCATGGTTATGCCCACGGTGTGGAGCTGCCGCAAGCCGCCAATGCCGTGACCTATGCCGTCGGCTTTGTCATCGCCACCGGACTTCTGCACCTGTGCGGCATCGGCATTGGCTGGCTGATCCGCTGGGACTGGGGCCGCCTGGCCGTGCGCGCCACCGGCGGCGTCATCGCGGCGACGGGTTTCGCGTTCCTGCTCGGCTACCTGTGACACGCGCCGCCTGATGCTTCTGCCGAAGCCGCGCCGGGCACTGGCCGCGGCCGCCCTGTTGACCGCGGCCAGTGCAGCCCGGGCGCACGGCGCGGTCGACGGCGTGAATTCGTTCTATGCCGGCCTGCTGCATCCGTTCCAGAACCTGCCCCACCTGCTGTTGCTGGTCGGGCTTGGCATCTGGCTGGGCCAACGCCAGCCGTTGAAGATCGGCCTGCCGATGCTGGCCTGCGCAGTGGGCGCCGCGTTGGGCCTGCTGTTGACGACACCGTTGGCGGGCCCGTTCCGCGTGCCGGCGCCGAGCCCCGGCTGGTTGATCGGTGCGGCGCTGTGTGTGGGTGTCCTGATCGCATCGTCGTTGGGCGCACCCGGCTGGCTGCGCGCGGCCATCGCCGGGGTGGCTGGCATGGCCGTGGCCTTCGATTCCGGTGTGGACGGCACACCGCCGATCGGCACGCTGGCGTTGATGCTCGCGGGCACCTGGGCCATCATCGTGGTGTTGGTGGCCAATGTGGCGTACTACGTTTCGCTGGTGCCGCGTGTCAAATGGTTGCAGATCGCCGTGCGCATCGTCGGCTCGTGGCTGGCGGCGGCCAGCGTGCTGGTGCTGGCGTTCTACCTGAAGGGCTGAGGCCTCAGGCCTGCCACACACCGAAGCCCTGGGCGCGCAGCATGATGCCGAGTTCGACCTCCATCTCGCGCGCGGCGTCATAGGGCATGGGGTTGTACATCGCATAGAGGTGCGGCAGCAGGCGCAGGCCATGTTCCTGCACGTAGCTGTTGGCCTGGATGCCGGCCTTGTGTTTGTCGAAGCGCACATCCGGGTCGAGCCCGGTCGCGCCCACATAGACGAAGGGTTTGCCGAGCAGGTAGTTGGGGTTGGCGCGGCGGAAACGCGCGCTGTTCCAGACTTCGTCCGACAGCAGCACCACGTACACGTTGTGGTGGTGCCGGGATGATTTCTTCGGTGCGGCCATGGCCTGGTCCGGTCGCTGGCGCTTCGCGGCGGTGCTCACACCGGTGGTGGAAAGTCCAGCTTCACGCGCAGCCCGCCGAGCGCGGGTGAGGTGTCCAGCGCCACGCTGGCGCCATGCTGCACCGCGATGGTCTTCACGATCGACAGGCCCAGGCCGCTGCCGCTGGTGGTGGCCGTGGCATCGGCGCTGCGGAAGAAGCGCTCGAAGACGCGTTCGCGGTCGGCCTCGGGAATGCCGGGGCCGCTGTCTTCCACCACCAGCCGCGTGCCGCCGTCGATGGTGCTCGCGTCCACCAGCACGCTGCCGCCTTCGGGCGTGTACTTGAGCGCGTTTTCGGTCAGGTTGCGCAGCAGGATGCGCAGGGCTTCGGCGTCGCCCTGCACCCAGGCCGGCGGGCCCACGGCAAGGCGCAGGTCGATGCCGCGCGTCTGCGCCTGCGACTGCAGTTCGGTGGCCACCGCCTGGGCCAGCTGGCCCAGGTCGATCTGGACGGTCGGCGCAGTCTGCTCGCCTTCCTGGCGCGCCAGCGCGAGCAGCTGGTTCATCATGCGCACGGCGCGTTCGATGCCCTGGTTCAGCCGGCCCACGGCCACGTCGCGCGTGGCTTCATCGGGCGCGCGGTGCAAAGCCTGGGCCTGCAGCTTGAGCGCGGTGAGCGGCGTGCGCAATTCATGGGCGGCGTTGGCCACGAAGGCCTTCTGCGCCTGCAGCACGGTGTGCATGCGGTCGAACAGCAGATTCAGCTCCTGCACCAGCGGGCGAACCTCGTCGGGCAGGCCGTCTTCGGCCAGCGGCGACAGGTCTTCTGCGGTGCGGCTGGCCACCTGGCGGCGGGTGCGCTCCAGAGGCGACAGCGACTGCCGGATCACGGCCCAGATCACCAGCATCAACAGCGGCGCGATCAACGCCATCGGCAGCATGGCGCGCAGGGCCAACGCGCGGGCGCGGCTGGTGCGGGCGCTCATGTCCTGCGCGATCTGGATCGTCTGGAAAGGCGTCTGGATCGAGTAGACGCGGTAGGTGGTGCCGCCTTGCCGCACGTCCGAAAAGCCGAGCACCGCGCGCGGTGGCAGGGCCGAATGCGACGAGCGGAACAGCTGGATGCCGTCGGCGCCCCAGATCTGGATCAGGTAGTCGATGTCGGGGTCGGTGCCGTCTTCATTGCTCCGTTCCTGTGCCGGTGGCGGCGCGGCCTGGCCGGGCTGCAGCGTGCGGGCCGGCATGCGTGCGCGCATCGACAGCGCCATCTGCTGCAGGTGGTAGTCGAACATCTCGTCGGCCTGCGTCAGCGCGCCGCGGTAGGCCGACACGGCCTGGAACAACGCCGCCAGCACGATGGCCGTCATCACCGACAGCAACAGCCGGCGGCGCAGCGAATGGTTGGGGACGGTACCCAGCGGTGTCATGGCTTGTTGACATCCGGCTTGGGCATGACTTCGGGTTTGGGCATGACCTCGGGCTTTGGCATCACATAACCGAGACCGCGCACGTTCTGGATCAGCTCGGCGCCGAGCTTCTTGCGCAGGCCGTGGATGTACACCTCGACCGCGTTGCTGCTCACGTCGTCTTTCCAGCTGTAGAGTTTTTCTTCGATCTGCGCGCGCGAGAACGTCACGCCAGGCCGCGCCATGAGGGTTTCGAGCACCGCCCATTCGCGGGCCGACAGCGAGATCGGCTCGGTGCGCAGCTGGCCGTCCACCTCGACCTGTCGCGTGGCCTCGCGCGTCACGGGGTCGAGCCGCAGGCCCTGGTAGACGATGGCGGAATCGGCCCGGCCCAGGCTGCGGCGGATCAGCGCCCGGATGCGGGCCAGCAGCTCGTCGATGTCGTAGGGCTTGAGCACGTAGTCGTCGGCCCCCGCGTCCAGCCCGGCAATGCGTTCGCTCACCGCGTCGCGCGCCGTGGCCACCAACACCGGCGTCACCTCCTTGCGCGCCCGCAGTGCCCGCAGCACCTCGATGCCGTCCCGCTTGGGCAGGCCCAGGTCGAGCAGCACCAGATCGTAGTGCTCGGAGCGCAGCGCGGTGTCGGCCATCTCGCCGTCCTTGACCCAGTCCACGGCAAAGCCCTCGGCGCGCAGCACGTCGAGCAGGGTTTCTCCGATCATCAGGTCGTCTTCGACAAGCAGCAGCCGCATGGATGGGTCCGGTGGTGGGGGTCTGCGGATTATGCGAGCGGGGGCTTAGAGGCGGCTTAAAGGAGGGGGTAACAGAAGAGAGAAGAGGGGGAGGTTGATGAGGCAGTAGTCCCCAGCATCGCTGCCCTCACCCTGGCCCTCTCCCAGGGAAGGGGGATAAAACGTACCCGGTTTCACTCCCTCTCCCGCGCGCGGGAGAGGGTTGGGGTGAGGGTCGCAGCCGCCGCCAGCCGCGCTTCCAACCCCACCCCCTGCATCAACCCGCCAACCGCGCCCGATGCCGCACGATCTGCGCCTTCACCTGCACCGGCGCCGTCCCCCCCAGCACATTGCGCGCGTTCAGCGAGCCGCGCAGGCTCATCACGTCGAACACATCCTTTTCGATGGACGGGTGGAAGCCCTGCAGCACCGCCAGCGGCAGCTCCGACAGATCCACCTGGTGCGAGATCGCCGACTTCACGGCGTGGGCCACCACCTCGTGGGCGTCGCGGAAGGGCAGGCCCTTCTTCACCAGGTAGTCGGCCAGGTCGGTGGCGGTGGCGTAGCCGCGGCGGGCGGCGGCTTCCATGGCTTCGGGCTTGGTGGTGATGCCGCCCATCATCTCGGCGAAGATGCGCAGCGTGTCCTTCAGCGTGTCGACCGTGTCGAACAACGGCTCCTTGTCTTCCTGGTTGTCCTTGTTGTAGGCCAGGGGCTGGCCCTTCATCAACGTGATCAGGCCCATCAAATGGCCGACCACGCGGCCGGTCTTGCCGCGGGCGAGTTCGGGCACGTCGGGGTTCTTCTTCTGCGGCATGATCGACGAGCCGGTGCAGAAGCGGTCGGCGATGTCGATGAAGCCGAAGCTCTGGCTCATCCACAGCACCAGCTCTTCGGAGAGGCGGCTGATGTGCACCATGGCCAGGCTGGCGGCGGCGGTGAATTCGATGGCGAAGTCGCGGTCGCTCACGGCGTCCAGGCTGTTCTGGCAGACCCCTTCCATGCCCAGTGTTTTGGCGACGCGTTCGCGGTCCAGCGGGTAGCTGGTGCCGGCCAGCGCGGCGGCGCCCAGCGGCAGGCGGTTGACGCGTTTGCGCACGTCGAGCATGCGCTCGGCATCGCGCGAGAACATCTCCACATAGGCCAGCATGTGGTGGCCGAAGCTCACCGGCTGGGCCACCTGCAGATGGGTGAAGCCGGGCAGGATGGTCTCCACATTCTTCTCGGCCAGGTCGATCAGCGCGGTCTGCAGCGCCGTCAGCAATTCGCCGATCAGGTCGATCTCGCCGCGCAGCCACAGCCGCACGTCGGTGGCCACCTGGTCGTTGCGCGAGCGGCCGGTGTGCAGGCGCTTGCCGGCGTCGCCGACCAGTTGGGTCAGGCGGGCCTCGATGTTCAGGTGCACGTCTTCCAGGTCGAGCTTCCATTCGAAAGCACCGGATTCGATCTCGGCGCTGATCTGCGCCAGGCCTTTCTGGATGGAGGCCAGGTCGGCCGCGCCGATGATGGCCTGGGCGCCGAGCATGTCGGCGTGGGCCAGGCTGCCGGCGATGTCGGCCTGCCACAGGCGCTTGTCGAAGAACACGCTCGAGGTGTAGCGCTTGACCAGGTCGCTCATGGGCTCGGAGAACAGCGCCGACCAGGCTTCGGATTTCTTGTCGAGTTGGTTGGTGGACATAGATGGGCTTTGAAAAGAGGACGAGAGGAAGAGGGCGCCAGGGCCCCGGAAAGGCGTTGTGGCGACGTCCCCATAATCGGGCACCATCACCGCCATCCGCATGCAAGAAGAACCGCAAATTTTATCGGCCTTCCACGAACTGCCCGCCGAGCCGGCGCCGGCAGCCCCGCCCGCGCTGGTCTTCGACGCCTGCCGCGCGGGTGTGATCCTGCGGGCGGTGCTGTTCGTCGAGGTCTGCGTGGCCGTGGGCGCGATGTTCGGCGCGGCCAGTTTCTTCGAGTGGCTGACCCGGCTGTCGCTGCTGACCGGCGGCGCCTTGCCGGCCACCCTGGTCTGGCTGATCGCCGCCTGCAGCCTGAAGCGGCCGCTGGCCCGTCTGCCCCGGCCGGCGCAACACGCCGCCGGCACCGTGCTGGGCGCGCTGGCCGGCGCCTACGGCTGCGCCATGCTGGCCCTGACCGGCTTTGCCGACCCGGCGCCCTGGCTGGCCAGCGCCGCCGCCGGGGCGCTGCTGTCGGCCCTGGTGGTGGCCGGCTTGCTGCTGCGCGCCCGGGCCCAGGCGCCGGCGGCCACCACGGCGCGGCTCGAGGAACTGCAGGCGCGCATCCAGCCACATTTCTTGTTCAACACCCTGAACAGCGCCATCGCCCTGGTGCGCGCCGAGCCGGCCAAGGCCGAGGCCCTGCTCGAAGACCTGAGCGACCTGTTTCGCCATGCGCTGGTGGACCAGGGCGTGTCCGTCACGCTGGCCCAGGAGGTGACGCTGGCCGAGCGTTACCTGTCGATCGAGCAGGTGCGCTTCGGCGACCGCCTGCACGTCACCTGGGCGCTCGACCCGGCCGCGGCCCATGCCCAGCTGCCGCCGCTGCTGTTGCAGCCGCTGGTGGAAAACGCGGTGAAACACGGCGTGGAGCCCAGTGCGGCCGGTGCCGAGTTGCGCATCTCCACCGAGCGCCGCGGCGGCATTGTCATCATCAAGGTCACCAACACCGTGCCCGGCGGGCAAGGCGCGCCGGGGCACGGGCTGGCCCAGGCCAATGTGCGCGACCGGCTGAACCTGCTGCACGACGTGCAGGGACGGTTTCAGGCGGTGCTGAAGGACGGCGTGTACCAGGTGCGCATCGAGGTGCCCATTTAAGCCGCTCGGCCGTGTAGCATGAGCCCCATGACCCTGCGCGTGTTGATCGTCGACGATGAAGCCCTGGCCCGATCCCGGCTGCGCACGCTGCTGGGCGACTGCCATGCGCCCGCGGCCATGGTCGGCGGCGAGGCCGCCACGGCCGACCAGGCCCTGGCGCTGCTGCGGCACGAACGCTTCGACGTGGCCCTGCTCGACATCCACATGCCCGGCGCCGACGGCATGCAGCTGGCGCAGAGCCTGAAGGCGCTGGCCACGCCGCCGGCGGTGGTTTTCGTCACCGCCCACGCCGGCCACGCGGTGCAGGCCTTCGAGCTGGAAGCCGTCGACTACCTGACCAAGCCGGTGCGCCTGGAGCGCCTGCAGGCGGCATTGCTGAAGGCCGAACGCCTGGCCCAGATCACCCGTGCCGCCGAGCCCGATGGCACCGACGAAGTGCTGGTGATCCACGACCGCGGCCGCACCGAGCGGGTGCCGCTGTCCGAGGTGCTGTACCTCAAGGCCGAACTCAAATACATCACCGTGCGCACCGCCGCGCGCAGCCACATCCTCGATGGCTCGCTGAGCGAACTGGAGGCAAAGCACGCCGGTCTGTTCATCCGCATCCACCGCAACGCGCTGGTCGCGCGGCGGGCGCTGCGGGCGCTGGAGAAGACGTTCGACGCGGTGGATGGCGAAGGGTGGGCCGTGCGGCTGCAGGGGCTGGACGAGGCGCTGCTGGTGTCGCGGCGGCAGTTGCCGGGGGTGCGGGATGCGATGGTGGAGCAGGGGCGACGGTGACGCGTTGAGGTTACCGCGGCGGAATTTCAGAGGACCGTTGCGAAACGGGCCTGTCCTTCCACGTGCCGCCGATCATCTTCCAGTTGACCCACTTGTTAATCCGCCGACTCGCGTGCTCGGATGGTCAGCGCAGAAACAGCGGGCAAAGCAACGGCCTGTTCCGTACACAAAAAGTTCTCAAGGATGCGTCGCGGAGTTGCGGTGAATGTACTATCGGCCAACACCGGAGCTTGGCCCCGGACACTCATTGAACGACGGCAACCCTCTTCACTACTCATGAACATTCAGGAAGCGAGCCCCACCGATGCACCGATGATTGCCTCAGTTTTGCAAGAGGCGGCGCAGTGGCTCATCAGCGACGGTAAAGGGCTTTGGTCGACAGCCGAATTTAGCCTTGAACGCGTTCAGCGAGATTCAAGTGCTGGGCTCTTCCATGTCGCTCGTGATGGCGACCAACTGGCTGGCGTTATGAAGTTCGAACTGGAAGACGCTTATTTTTGGCCGGAAATTCCGCTGGGCACCTCCGCCTTCGTTCACAAGCTCGCTGTACGGAGAGCATGGGCGAAAAAGGGTGTATCGACCCAGTTGCTTTCATATGCTCGAACACTAGCTCAACAATTTGGACGAGCTCAACTTCGCCTTGACTGCATCGCGGACCGCCAAGCGTTGCGAAATCTGTATGAGGGCTTTGGCTTTTCCCTGCACAGCGTCGTCCAGATTGGGGCTTCCTCATTCGCACGGTATGAACTCTCAACGGCCAACCAATAGGAATGGAGGAAAGCGCCAACAGGCTACAGCCGGCCAGAGCGGCCGTTCGGAACTTTTCGTTTATAGATAACTGTTTGATCACATGATGAAAGCGCGTGCTAGTCTGGTTCTCATTGGCTGCTTTATGGCCTCTGCAACTCTCGCTCAAAAATTTGGCTACCCCGACCCCGAGGTTTTCGCCAAGGCCGCATACTCTTTGTGCCAAGAGCAGAATGCGTCGATCTTGCTTGCTGCGCAAATGAACGAACTGGGGCACTCGAAGGCCGAAGCATTGGCTGAAATCGCCCCCAAATCGTCCGTGATTCAGTTGCGTCTCTTAGATGCCTATCGTGAAAACATCGAGGACGTCTTTGCTTTCCCTTCTGTTGGCACCTACGCACTGTCGGCATTTCGGTCAGAGGTGTGCCGTCGCGAGGTGATGGCTGCGCGGACATTTCCAAGGTTTGCAACAGTGCGAGAGAGCGTGGAAGCGTGCGAGTCCCAGCACGGAAAGGCGCAGGGTACGGCGCTCTATAGGTGCATACGGGGAGTGGTCGATGGCATGTGATCGAATGTGGTTCAACACGGACGCCTCGCGGCATCCACACGCGAGGGCATCGCCCAACGGTTGCAGAGTTGACGCGCTTGAAGGCTCCGACCAGTGGGCTGAGCGTCGAATTCACCCTGCCTTGGCCGTGGGGTGGCGAATTATTCCAGATGCACGACATCCGCCCACTGAATTACATCGTCGGTCCATTAGGTAGCGGAAAAACGCGATTTGCCCGGCGCTTGGCCGAAGTGCTGCCGTCGGCGGTATTCCTTGGCCTGGAGCGAGTTGCCGCCGTCGATGCGCAAGCGAGCGTAGAGATTGACGCAACCCTACAATCTCGCGTCAGCCAGGCGACGGACTGGCTGGTCGAGGAAGGCGCTGTCGTCTCCGAGGCTCTAACCGCGTTGCTCGTTGGACTTGAAACGGAAGGCCCGACCATTGTGGTCGTCGACATGGTCGAGCACGGGCTGGATACGCCGACCCAACAGGCGTTGCATACCCGTCTGCGTCGCCGCATGTCCTTGGAGCGGCCGCTCTTCTTGATGACCCGTTCTTCTGTCATCCTTGATTTATCTGCAGTTGGCGCGGGAGAGTCCATTGTTCTTTGCCCCGCCAATCACAGCCCACCACTGCGTGTAGCACCCTATCCAGGTTCGGTCGGCTACGAAGCTGTCGCAACTTGTTTGGCGGCCCCTGAAGTGCGTGCGAGAACAGAAGGCGTCATTGCTTGGCGGCCTCTTGAGCGTGAACACGATTAGGAAAGATGGCTCCCATGATACGAACGAAGGCGGTGGCGGCCGTTGCCCAAAACTAAAATCCACCAATGAAGACCTCTCACGCCGCCTTGGAGAAGCCCCTCGATTTCGCCACGCCTGTTCAGCCCAACCCCTTCGATCCTCAGGCCGCGCTGGCCGCGCAGTTGCTGCCCCATGCCATCGACAAGACGAGTGGCGCTGGTGATGGCGCGCACGACATGGCTCACCTTTACCGCGTGTGGCGCAGCGTGCAGGGCTTGCAGGCGGTCGAGGGTGGCGACTTGCAGGTGCTGCTGGCCGCCACGCTGCTGCACGACTGCGTGAACGTAGAAAAG
>JAQGMQ010000857.1 GCA_028292305.1 Rhodoferax sp. | reverse complement strand
GGCCGTGCGGTCGTCGATCACGGCGACCTTGCTCACCTTCAGCACCTTGGCCGCATAGACCGCCATGTTGGAGCCGATCTGCGTGTCGCTGGCGATGATGCGAAACAGGTTCTTGTAGCCGCCGTCGGTCACCTTGGGATTGGTGCCCACGGTGGACACCATGGCGCCGCCGCCGCTGTACACGCGCGATGCCGGAATGGCCACGCCCGAGCAGTACGGGCCCATCACGAACTTCACGCCGCCGTCGACCAGCTTCTGCGCCACGTTGACGCCCGATTTCGCGTCGCACTGGTCGTCTTCGGACTGCAGCTCGAACTTCAGCGTCTTGCCGCCGACGACGATCTTCCTGGCGTTCAGCTCTTCGATGGCCAGGCGCGTGCCGTTTTCATTGTCCTTGCCGGCGAAGGCGTTGGGGCCCGACAGCGGGCCGGTCTGGCCGATGGTGACGACCTGTTCCTGGGCCTGCGCGGCCGCGGCAAAGGCCAATGTGGCCAGGCCGACCAGCGAAGCAATGGTGGTGCGTGTGTTCATGGTGTCTCCTTGGGGTGGTGAAGGGCAAAAAGCGGGGTGGGCAGCGAGGCTCAGGCCACCGACTGGTACTTGGCCGGGCGGGTGGCCAGGGCCTTGGCGACGATCTGC
Organism: Rhodoferax sp.; assembly: GCA_028292305.1. Classification (GTDB taxonomy): domain Bacteria; phylum Pseudomonadota; class Gammaproteobacteria; order Burkholderiales; family Burkholderiaceae_C; genus Rhodoferax_B. The sequence goes on along the minus strand of JAQGMQ010000857.1, from coordinate 2,552 downwards.
TCGATGAACTCGCGCTCGGCGCCGATGAGCGGCAGGCGAGGGCGGCGCATGTGTTCGCTGCCCACGCCGACCAGCAGGTCGATGAGCTTCAGGTTCTGCACCAGCTTGGTCGACACGTCCAGGTGCAGCATCGGCGTCATCCACTGGTAGAGCTTCAGCGCCTCGGCCCATGCGCCGGCCTGCATCAGGTCGTACAGCGCCACGGTCTCGCGCGGGAAGGCGCAGCCCACGCCGGCCAGCAGGCCGTCGCAGCCGAGTGCCAGGCCTTCATAGGCCAGGTCGTCCACGCCGAGGAACAGCTGGTAGCGGGTGCCCACGGTGTTGCGCAGGTCGGTGATGCGGCGGATGTTGTCGGTGCTTTCCTTGATGGCCACGATCCATTCGCAATCGGCCAGCTCCACCATGTGTTCGGGCTTCAGGTCGACGCGGTAGGCCACCGGGTTGTTGTAGACCATGATGGGTTTCTGCGCGGCCTCGGCCATGGTGCGCACGTTCAGCATGGCTTCGCGGGCGTCGGCCACGTAGATCACCGAGGGCATCACCATGAAGCCGGCCACGCCGAGTTTGTTGGCGCCGTCTATGTAGCGCAGGGCTTCGCGGGTGCTGGTTTCGGAGACGTTGGCCAGCACGGGGATGCGGCCAACGGCGGCTTCCAGCGCGATCTTGGCGACCTGCAGTTTTTCTTCGAGCGACAGGGTGCTGGCTTCGCCGAGCGAGCCGCAGGTGACCAGGCCGTGGATGCCGTTGCGGATCTGGAAGTCGATGTGTTTGGCGGTGCCGGCGGCGTCGATGCTCTCGTCGGCGTTGAACTTGGTGGTGATGGCCGGGAAGATGCCTTTCCAGCCGGGGTTCTTGGTGTTTTGCGTGTGTTGCATGCGGTGTGGCTCCTGTGAGGGGTGGGATGAGACGTTTTTCGCCTTCGCCTCGTTCCCTGGCTGGGCCGGGGTTGCGCGCTTTTCGAAGGCGATTGTTAATATATTAATAAAATATTTGAGATATCTTGTCAGGGTATTTAGCAGGTTGCGTGCCAGCTGGTTTTGGGTGTATCGGGGCAGAAACAGCGCCGGTTTAGCCGCGCTGGCACCCGCCATGCCCGCTATCGGCGCATCGGCGGCACAAGATTGAAGCGTGTGCCGCTTTTTGGGGCTGGCGTTGGGCGGGGCCGCCTGCTCGCAGGTCCGGTGGCCGGCAGGGCCTGTGGATGAGGGAGCGCCGTGGGGGCAAGCCAGCCCGGTGCTGCGGGCACGCGGGGCGCGCGGCACAATCGAGGGTCAGGCGGCGCACGCCGTTGGCCACGCCTTCATGCGCGCACCCCTTCGTTCCGGCTCCGCTTCCCCGCTCGTCCTCTCGTTTCTCCCCTGCCAAGGTCTTCATGCTGGTTCAAGATGGTCTGCCCACGCCCGCGCGCTACCACGCGATGGTCGTCATCATTCTCGGGATCGCCCTGTCCGTGCTCGACGGCACGATCGTCAACCTGGCCCTGCCCGGCATCGCGCGCGACCTGCACGTCACCGCGCCGCAAACCGTGTGGGTGGTCAACGCCTACCAGGTGGCCATCCTCGGCTTGCTGCTGCCGTGTGCCGCGCTCGGCGACCAGATCGGCTACCGACGGGTCTACCTGTGGGGCCTGTCGCTGTTCACACTGGCCTCGCTCGGCTGCGTGCTGGCCACCTCGCTGTCGGGCCTGGTGGCGGCGCGGGTGGTGCAGGGCCTGGGTGCGGCGGGCATCATGGCCGTGAATTCGGCGCTGGTGAAACTCATCTACCCGAAGGCGATGTTCGGCCGCGGCGTGGCCATCAACTCGATGGTGGTGGCCACGGCCTCGGTGGCCGGGCCGACGGTTGCCGCGGGCATCCTGTCGATCGCGCCCTTGCCCTGGCTGTTCGCGCTGAATGTGCCGCTGGGTGTGGCCGTGCTGGTGCTGGGCCGGCGGTCGCTGCCGGTGAACACCGCGCCGCCGGCGGGGCTGAAGATTTCGCCCGTCGACGTGTTGCTCAACGCGCTGATGTTCGGCCTGGTGTTCCTGGGGGCCAACGCGCTCGGCACCGACGTGGCCGAGGGAGCGGCTTTCGGCAGGGTGGTGTGGCCGTTGGCCATGCTGGTGGCCGGCCTGGGTTTTGGCGTCCTCTATGTGCGGCGCCAGCTGCGCCTGGCCACACCGCTGCTGCCGCTGGACCTGCTGCGCATCCCGGTGTTCGCGCTGTCGATGTGCACGTCCATCGGTGCCTTCGCGGCGCAGATGCTGGCCTATATCTCGCTGCCTTTCCTGTTGCTCGACACCTATGGGCTGTCGCACCTGAAGACGGGTGCGCTCATCACCGCCTGGCCGGTGGCCATCGTGGTCGTGGCACCCATCGTGGGGCGGCTCATCGGGCGCATTCCCGACGGCCTGCTCGGTGGCATCGGCCTGGGCATGCTGGCCACCGGCCTGGCGCTGCTGGCGGCCCTGCCCACCCAGCCGAGCGACTTCGACATCGCCTGGCGGCTGGCGTTGTGCGGCGCCGGATTCGCGGTGTTCCAGTCGCCGAACAACCACACCATCCTGACCAGCG
>JAQGMQ010000826.1 GCA_028292305.1 Rhodoferax sp. | reverse complement strand
GTGGGCGTGGACCTGTTCCGCGGCATGCTGCCGGCGCGCTGGCAACCGGCGCTGATCCAGCTGGGCCACTGGGTGATCGTCGGGGTTTCGGCCTGCCTGTTCGCCTCGTCCTGCGAGCTGCTGGTCGACTCCTACAACATGACGACCTCGATCGGCCTGCCGCAGTGGATCTACGTGTACCCGGTGGCCATCGGCAGTTTGTTCATGACGCTGTTCGGCCTGGCCAATGCGGTGAACGGCCCTTCGCGCCAGGTGTGGTCGACGCTGGCCGCCGGCATTGCTGCGGTGGTGGTGGTGACTGCCTGGAACTGGCTCGTGCCCAGCCACGCCGTGCCGCCCTGGCTGCTGCTCACCGCGGGCTTCGTCGGCGGCATGTTGCTGGGCGTGCCGATCGCCTTCGTACTGGCACTGTCGTCGTTGCTGTTCTTCCTGGCCGACCCGTCTTTGCCGATGCTGGTGTATTCGCAGCAGGTGATGGCCGGTACCGACCACTATGTGCTGCTGGCGATCCCGTTCTTCGTGCTGGCCGGTCTGCTGATGGAGGCCAACGGCATGTCGTCGCGGCTCATCGAGCTGCTGCTGCGCATGTTCGGCCGCATGCGTGGCGGGCTCGGGCTGATCACCATTGCGGCCACGGCGTTCTTCTCGGGTGTCTCGGGCTCGAAGCTGGCCGACATCGCGGCCGTGGGCGGCATCATCATGCCGGCCGTGCGCCGCACCAAACAGGACCCGAACGAGACCGCCGGCCTGCTGGCCTGCACCGCGGTGATGGCCGAGACGATACCGCCGTGCATCAACATGATCATCATGGGCTTCGTGGCCAACATCTCGATCGCCGGGCTGTTCATGGCCGGTCTGGTGCCCGCGGCGGTGCTGGCGCTGTCGCTGGCCGCGGTGACGATCTACGTGGGCACACGCATCAACCCCGACGAGGCCTTCGACGTGAAGAAGCCGATGCTGCGCCTGCTCGGTGGGGCGTTCATCGCGCTGGTGATGGTGGCCATGATCGGCAAGGGCGTGACCTCGGGCGTGGCCACCTCCACCGAGGTCTCGGCCTTCGCCGTGGTGTATGCGCTGGTGGTCGGGTGGATCGCGTTCCGCGAGCTGACGGTGGCCTCGGTGGCGCGGCTTTTCGTGCGCTCGGCGTCGATGGCGGGCGGCATTTTGTTCATCGTCGCCGCGGCATCGAGCCTGTCGTTCGCACTCACCATCCAGCAGATCCCGCAGTACCTGTCCGAATACATGATCGGCTTCGCCCACAGCTACGGCAGCACCATGTTCGTGCTGCTGTCGGTGCTGATCATGATTGTGTTCGGCGCCATCCTGGAGGGTGCGCCGGCGCTGATCATCTTCGGCCCCTTGCTCACGCCCATCGCCGCGACGCTCGGGGTGAACCCGCTGCATTTCGGCACGGTGATGGTGATCGCGATGGGCTTCGGCCTGTTCGCCCCGCCGGTGGGCCTGGGCCTGTTCGCCACCTGCGCCATCACCGGCACCAATGTGCGCGACGTGGCCAGGCCGATGATGAAATACCTGGCGGTGTTGTTCGTGACGCTGGTGGTGTTGGTGCTGGTGCCGCAGTTCTCGCTGTGGCTGCCGACCCGCATGGGACTTTGAAACTGTTATGTTCGAAGCAGTCGACTTTCAGATGAGGTTTTCTTGAGCAGCATCCACGACGTGGCCAACCTCGCCGGCGTCTCCACCAGCACCGTGTCCAACGTGCTGAACGGTCGCAACAACCGCATGAAGCTGGAGACGCTGACCCGGGTCGAGACGGCCATCCGCGAGCTCAAGTACCGGCCGAACACCTCGGCGCGCCAACTGAAGACGGGCCACACGCCCCTGATCGGCGTGCTGGTGCCGTCGATGGCCAACCCGATGTACGGCTTCATCGCGCGCGAGATCGAAACCCTGGCGCAGGAGCGTTACGGGTTTCGGATCATGATCGGCAACACCTACCGCGACAAGGACAAGGAGGCGCGGTTCTTCGCCGACCTCATGGCCCACGGCGTGCGCGGCGTGATCATCATCTCGTCGCTGATCGACGAGCAGCATTTCGAATCGGCGGGTGAACGCGGCCTGGTGATGGTGAGCTACGACCGGCGCGCCACGCCCGGCATCAGGTCGGTGGTGGACCACGTCACCGTCGACAGCTTCGAGTCGGCGCGGCTGGCCACCGCCCATCTCATCGAGCGTGGACATCGGCGGCTGGCCTTCGTCACGCCTTCGGGCCGCACCATGAGCCGCAACGAAAAGGTCAACGGCTTCCTGGCGGCGGCGCGCACGGCCGGCCTGGAGCACGACGCGCAAATCATCGAAGGCCTGCCGGCCGACGAATACGGCGACTCGATGATGAGCGAGCTGGGCCGCATCCAGGCCGGGCTGATGGTGAAGCATGCGCGCCGGCCCACCGGCGTGGTGGGCGTCAACGACATGCTGGCCTTCGGGTTGATGGCGGGCTTTCGCGATGCGGGCCTGGCGGTGCCGGGCGATGTGTCGGTGGTCGGCATCGACAACCTGTTTTTGTCCACGCTGATGTACCCGGCGATGACCACGGTGCGGGTGCCCGTGCCCGAGATGGCCCAGGTGATGGTGGAGCGGGTGATGAGCCGGCTGGCCGACCCCGACATTCCCACCGAAGAATTCCTGTTCGAACCCAGCCTGGTGGTGCGCGATTCCGTGGCGCCGCCGCCGGGTGGCTGAGTTTTTACTGTTGCCTATCCGTATCCCTATTCAAATCGACAGCCAATGACCAAGGTCTTCCTGAGCCACCCGCCGAGCAAGCTCGCGCAGTATTACGGCCCGCGCGCCACCGCCGCGCTGCAAGCCATTGCCGATGTCGCCTTCAATCCACACGAGGCCGACATCGGTACCGCCGCACTGGCCGCCCTGGCGCAGGACGCTGACATCATCGTTTCGTACCGCCAGACCGTGGGCGATGCCGCGCTGTTCGCCGCCTTGCCGCGGCTGCAGGCCTTCGTGCGCTGTGCCATCGACATCCGCAACATCGACGTGCCTGCCGCCAGCCGCTCCAGGGTGCTGGTGACGCAGGCCAGCGCGGGCTTCATTGCCTCGGTGTCGGAATGGACCGTGGGCGCGATGATCGACCTGAGCCGCGGCCTGAGTGCGTCCACCGCGCGCTACCACGCGGGCCAGCCGGCGCCGGCCGTGATGGGCCGCGAGCTGCGCGGCAGCACGCTCGGCGTGATCGGCTTCGGCCAGATCAGCCGCTACCTGTGCGACATCGCCATTGCACTGGGCATGCGGGTCGTGGTGCATGACCCGCATGCCGCCATCGACCGGCCCGGCATCGCGCCCGTCGGCTTAGTCGCGTTGCTGGCGCAGGCCGATTACGTGGTGTGCCTGGCCGCGGCCACCGAGGCCACCGAGAACCTGATGAACGCCGCCGCCTTCGCGACCATGCAGCCGCACGCCATGTTCATCAACGCCTCGCGCGGCAACCTGGTCGATGAAGACGCGCTGCTGGCCGCGCTCGATGCCGGCAGCATTGCCGGCTGCGCGCTCGACGTCGGCCGTGCGCCCGACCAGATGCCGTCGCCCCGCGTGGCCTTGCACCCGCGCGTGGTGGCCACGCCGCACATCGGCGGGCTCACCCCGCCGGCCATCGAACACCAGGCCATGGAAACCGTGGCGCAGGTGGCCGAGATCCTGCAGGGCCGCGCGCCCAGGGGCGCGGTCAATGCCGAACACGCCTTCCGCTGGCCACGCCAGCACACCCCATCCGCCACCTGAGAAAACGCCATGCCAGCCACCACCCTGACCACCTACCCCGGCGCCTGCGACTGCCACGTGCACATCTACGAGGACCGTTTCCCGCTGGTGCCCAACGTGGCCTGGGTGCCTTCGCACCTGCCCGTCTCCAAATACCGCGAAGTGCAGCAGGCGCTCGGCCTGCAGCGCGCTGTGGTCGTGCAGCCAACCGGATATGGCTTCGACAACAGCTGCACGCTGGATGCGGTC
>JAQGMQ010000819.1 GCA_028292305.1 Rhodoferax sp. | reverse complement strand
CGGCAACACCGATTCTGACGATGACGTGCCCAGCACGATCAGCAGTTCTTCCTTGATGTACTTGACGAACTTCCAGACGCTGAAGCCGTGCAGCTTGGTGACGATGCCCAGCACCACGAACACGAAGATCAGGCAGGTGCCGTAGAACGTGCCCATCAGCTTGCCGAGCGAGAACAGCGAGCCGATGCCGTATTTGCCGATGGTGAAGGCCATGGCGCCGAAGGCACCGATGGGCGCCACCTTCATGATGATGCCGACGATGTCGAACAACACGTGCGAGGTCTTTTCGATCACGTCGAACACCAGCGTGCCGCGGCCGCCGAAGCGGTGCAGCGCGAAGCCGAACAACACGGCGAACAGCAGCACCTGCAGGATTTCGCCCTTGGCGAAGGCATCGATCACCGAGGACGGGATGATGTTCATGATGAAGTCGACCGTGCCCGTCATCTTGCCGGGGCCGGTGAAGGCGGCGATGCTCTTGGTGTCGAGCGTCGACGCGTCCACGTTCATGCCGCCGCCAGGCTGCAGCACGTTGACCATGATCAGGCCGACGATCAGCGCCACGGTACTCATGACTTCGAAGTACAGCAGCGCCAGGCCGCCGGTCTTGCCGACCTTCTTCATGTCTTCCATGCCGGCGATGCCGACCACCACCGTGCAGAAGATGATGGGCGCGATGATCATCTTGATCAGCTTGATGAAGCCGTCTCCGAGCGGCTTCATGGCCTCGCCGGTTGCCGGATAGAAATGGCCCAGCAGGACGCCGATGACCACGGCGGTCAGTACCTGCGCGTAAAGGGATTTGTAGATGGGACGCTTCACTGCGCCGGGAGCTGGGAGGGTGGCTGAACTCATTGAACGGTCTCGGATGAAGGGCGGCCCAACGACGGACCGCCTCCCCGGCAATCTAAACCGACGGTCCAGACTTGCTATTGGGGAAACTACAGGGTACGCGCAAAGCTCTTGTATTCAATTGCGCCAGAAAGTAACTTTACTGTCGAGCAGCGACGCGCTGCGGGGGATCAGACCATACGATCGCGCTTGGCCAGCGACGGGAACAGCCTGATCCAGGCGGCCGCCACCAGCAGCGTGCCCACCCCGCCGAGCACCACCGAAGCCACCGGCCCGAGCCATGCCGCCGATGCGCCCGATTCGAACTCACCGAGCTGGTTGCTGGCTCCGATGAACACCGAGTTCACCGCGCTCACGCGGCCGCGCATGTCGTTCGGCGTCTCCAGTTGCACCAGTGTCTGGCGCACCACCACGCTGACCATGTCGGCACCGCCGGAGATGGCCAGCACCAACATCGACAAGCGGATGTCGCGCGACAGGCCGAACGCCAGCATGCACAGGCCGTACAGCGCCACCGCCATCAGCAAGGTGCGGCCGACCCGGCGCTCGAGCGGCCACCGCGTTAGCACCACCGACGTCAGCAGCGCACCGGCCGCCGGCGCGGCGCGCAGCAGGCCAAGGCCCCAGGGACCGGTGTGCAGGATGTCCTTGGCATACATCGGCAGCAGGGCCGTGGCCCCACCGAGCAGCACCGCGAACAGGTCGAGCGACACGGCGCCCAGCACCGGCTTGCGTTGCCAGATGAACGACACGCCCGCCAGCAGACTCTTGACCGATACCGGCTCGCGCGGCGCCGGCGCATGGGCGTAACGCAGCCCGCCCACCAACACACCGCCGATGGCGAACAGCACCGCGCAGGTGGTGTAGACCGCACTGGCGCCGGCCACGAAGATCACGCCGCCCAAGGCCGGCCCGCCGATGATGGCGGTCTGCATGCCGGCCGAGCTCAGGGCCATGGCGCGGGGCAACATGGCCGGCGGCACCAGCATCGGTGTCAACGCCTGTTGCGCCGGCATCTGGAAGGCCCGGGCCACGCCCAGGGCCACCGACACCGCCAGCAACAGTTCGCGGCTGGCCCAGCCGCCGAGCGTGGCCGCCACCAGCGCGGCGGCGGCCAGGCCTTGCGTGGCCAGGCAGGCGGCGACGATGTGGCCGCGGTGCACACGGTCGGCCACATGGCCCGCCACCAGGGTCAGCAGCAGCGCCGGTATGAATTGATACAGGCCGACCAGGCCCAGGTCCCAGGCGCTGTGGGTCAGGTCATACATCTGCCAGCCGACGGCCACCATCAGCATCTGGTTGCCGGTGGTGCCGAACAGGCGGGCGAACCACATGCGCACGAAAGCCCGCTGCTGCAGCAGGGCGGAAAGACTCAGATCAGGGGGAGCATGGGGCAAAGACGCGGACATCGGTCGAGCTTATCAGCCCCATGCAAAGCGGGTCGCCCGACGCGCGAAAACGTGCGGCGTGCCGCGTCAACGCCTCAGCGTGCCGACACCGCGTCGCCGCCGTGCGGCGTCATCACCACCTTGTCGACCTCGAAGCCGGCGATGGCCGCCCGGTCCAGCCACTGCCGGACTTCGTCCTGCGGCATCACCGGCGCCCGGGACAGCAGCCAGAGGTACTCGCGGTCGGGCGTGCCGACCAGCGCCGTGCGGTAGCCGTCGTCGATGCCGATCACCCAGTAGTCGCCCCACACCGCGGAGAGCCAGCTGAGCCAGCGCGGTGCGAAGCGCACTTCAAGCTGACCTTGCGGCGCGCCCACCACGGGCACGCGGCGCCCTTCGCCTTCGACCTGGCTCCAGCCGCCCTGCCGGTCGGTGCAGCCGTTCACCACCTTGAGCGTGCCGCCCTGCTCCACGGCGTAATCCGCCACCACGTTGCCCGCGCATTCCCGCTGAAACCGGTTCGGCAGGCGCGCCTGCTCGAACCAGATGCCGCTGTAGCGCTGCAGGTCGAGGCGCTGCACCACCGGCAGGCTGGCACTGGCGGCACGCACGATCGCCAGATCGGCCTTGGCCGTATCGCCCAGCGTGATCGACGCGGCAGCCGACAGCGTGACAAGAGCAGCCAGTGTCGAAGTCAGCAGCGCACGCATGGGTTTCAGTCCTCCGTTGTAGACAAAACGCGCCGGGCGGCGATTGCACCCAGCCGGAATCTTGTACACGGAGTGTCCGCGAGCGGGGCCGCGGCACCGGTCATCAACCCCCGAAATCCGTTGTAGGATTCTGCCTACGGCGCTCGACTGTAGGCAGAGTCCTACGCAGTCCGTCCCTCGGCACTGGCACAATGCAGACGACCGAGGCGGTATTTTCAAAGAGACGCTTTCAGACTGCCGAGTCTGCAGTGCACACAACTCTGAAGATGCAAAGCACCAACCGCTTGAGATGGGCAAAATGTGGGACTGAGAACTTATATCGTCGAAGACAACGCGACGATTCGCGAAAATCTGATTGCCACGCTGGAAGAACTCGCGGGTATTGAAGCCGTTGGCACGGCTGAAACCGAAAACGACGGTAAGAACTGGCTGATCGAACACGCCCACGATTGGGACCTCGCCATCGTCGATCTTTTTCTCAAACAAGGCAGTGGATTGGGTGTGCTGTCGGCATGCCGCGACAGGCTTCCCGGTCAGAAGATAGTTGTACTGAGCAACTATGCCACCGCCGACATCCGCAAGCGCTGTGAACAGCTCGGTGTCGACGCGGTGTTCGACAAGTCGAATGAAATCGATGCGCTGATCGACTTCTGCGTCGACCAGGCAGCCCAATCCGATTGACTCGAACCAGGCGCCTCCGCACAAGACAACGGGCCCGAGGGCCCGCTTTTACTGCATCGATCCCCGCTCCGGTCCGCGCATCAATCGATGAGCTTGTTCTTGAGCGCGTAATACGTCAGGTCGCTGTTCGACGCCAGGTTCAGCTTCTCCATCAGCCGCGTGCGGTAGGTGCTCACCGTCTTCACCGACAGCGACAGCGTGTTGGCGATGTCGCCCGCGGTCTCGCCCTTGGCCAGCTTCAGGAACACCTGGAACTCGCGTTCCGACAACTGCTCGTGCGCCGGCGCGTCGCCCTTGCGGTTGATCTGCTGCGCCAGCAACTCGGCCACCGCCGGTGTGATGTAGCGGCGACCCATCGACACGGTGCGGATCGCGTTGACGATCTCCATCGGGTCGCATTCCTTGTTGAGGTAGCCGCTCGCGCCCTGACGGATCAGGTTCATCGCGTAGTGCTCCTCGGGGTAGCCGCTGAGAATCAGGATGCCCAGGTCGGGCGCCTTGGCGCGGATCATGGCCAGCACGTCGATGCCGGTCTGGCCGGGCATCGACAAATCCATCAACAGCACATCCATCTCGGTGTTGCGCACCAGGTCGATGGCCTCACGGCCACTGGCCGCTTCTCCCACCACCCGCAGGTCGACGTGGTCGGAAAAAAACTGCCGCAGCCCCGAACGCACAATGGCGTGGTCATCCACAATGCCAATCTTGATCATCTCGATCTCTCTCTCTTTAGGTTGCCTGCTTGCGCAGGCATGAACTTGACCGGGCCAGCGCCACGGTCATATGCACGGCATATGCGCGAATTGCGCGTTGCATCACGTCGCTCATTATTCACGAATTAGATTGACTTCGGTCACTGGAGAAGTTCATGAGATGGTTTTCTATTCCGAAGATGGCGATCAGCCTGCCCCTGGCGGTAGCCGCGGCCTGTGTGTTGGTGGGCATCAACGAGACCGCCTACAACCGCTCGGTGACCGCGCTGAGCAATATTTCGGAAGCCCAGCACACCAGCAGTGAAGTCAACAAACTGCTGCAGCACATGCTCGACGCCGAGACCGGCCAGCGCGGCTACCTGCTCACGGGCGACCCGCGCTACCTCGAGCCGTACAACGCCGCCGTGGCGGAGATCGGCCAGCAGCTCGACGCGTTGCGGCTGATCTACACGCCCAATGCCGAGGAGTTCACCACGCTCGCCCAGCTCAGCCGCAACGTCCAGCGCAAACTGGCCGAGATGGACCTGTCGGTGCGTATGCGAAAGCAGGGCAACGAGGACGCGTGGAAATTCGTGCTGATGACCGACGTGGGCAAGGAGCACATGGATGCGATCCGCGCGGAGGCGACCAAGCTCATCGACAGTTCGTCCCACCGCATGGAGGTGAGCCAGGTCCAGGTGCGCCGATCGCTCATGCTGTCGCGCCTGGGCATCGGGGCGGTCACGCTGGCCGGCCTGCTCGCCTTCTACCTGTACCTGCGCCAGACCACGGCGCTGAAGACCGCGGGCGAGCGGCAACAGGAAATCCTCCAGCAGGAACGGGACCTCCTGGAGCGGCAGGTGCGCGAGCGCACGGCCACGCTCGCGGAGCTCGCGACCCACCTGCAGAACGTGCGCGAAGAAGAGCGCGGGCATCTCGCGCGCGAGTTGCACGATGAACTCGGCGCCTTGCTCACGGCCGCGAAACTCGACGTCGCGCGCCTTAAGTCGCGCCTGAACCAGCAGTCGCCCGAAGTCGGCCAGCGCCTGCAACACCTGACCGATTCCCTGAACAGCGGCATCGCGCTCAAGCGCCGCATCATCGAGGATCTGCGGCCTTCATCGCTTTCCAACCTCGGCCTCACGGCGTCGCTGGAAATCCTCTCGCGCGAATTCTCCGAGCGATCGGGCGTGGAGATCACCACGGGCCTGGAGCCGGTGGAGCTCGACGAATCCAGGCAGCTCACGGTCTACCGCCTGGTGCAGGAGTCGCTCACCAACGTCGGCAAGTACGCGGAAGCCGCCCAGGTCGAGATCAGCGTGCGCAACTACGGCAACCATGTGGAAGTGGACATCCACGACGACGGCAAGGGCTTCGATCCGGGCAACATCCGCGCTTCCACGCACGGGCTCGCGGGCATGAAGCACCGTGTCGAAGCGGCGGGCGGGCGCCTCACCGTCACCTCCGAGCCCGGCAGTGGCACGCGCATTTCGGCGATGCTGCCCAAGGGCCTGGCTCCCGCCTGAGTTCCGCGCGGGCACTTCCAAAACCCGCCGGTTACACGTAGTCGGCCTCCTACACCGTCGCATCCCGCCCACCGACAAACAGTCAGGCGCGCCGCTGATCATTTGCGCGGCTGTGCCGGCCCTACCCTTGCCACAGGCGTTCGCGGTCCTGCCGGCGCCCCACACAAACCGGGCGCGTCCCGCTAGGAGTCCCTGATGCTGCACTACGCCATCGTCTTTCTCGTGATCGCCCTGATCG
>JAQGMQ010000805.1 GCA_028292305.1 Rhodoferax sp. | reverse complement strand
GGCGACCACCGCCGCCGGTACGCCGATCTTGCGCAGCGCGGCCTTCAGCGCCGAAGAGGCCGCCTCGGTGTAGGTCAGCGCAAGGATGTTGTCGGGGTGGGTGTGGCGCGTCCAGGCTTCCGCCATGCGCAGCGCCAGTACCGTGGTCTTCGAAGCGCCTGCGTTGGCTTCGACGATGGCCAGGCGCGCCGGGCTGATCTGCACCGCCAGCTGTTCGGCGGTGGGCGTGATCGCCTTGGGGGTGAAATGGGCGACGGATTTGGCCGCGACGTGGCCTGTGGAAGGAGTCATGGGGGCTGGGAAGGGTGCCGAGAGGGGAGCCGTGCATTGTCCGCGCAGTGGACCGTGGCAGGCAGTGCATCTGCCATGCACCCTTGCACCCGTTCCCCGGCGGCGCAGCTCGCCAAAACGCAAAAGGCCCCCGCAGGAGCCTTCAAAACCGTCAGGGAATTTTGTTCCTGGTTCGCCGCAAGACTAGGCGCAAAGCCGCAGGCAGTACTTCAGTACGACCAGGCGCAGCAACGACGTATTGCGGCGAACCAGGGGCAAAATCAGACGCGCTTGCGGTATTCGCCGGTGCGCGTATCGATTTCGACCTTGTCGCCCTGGGCCACGAAGATCGGCACGCCGAACTCGAAGCCCGTAGCGATCTTGGCCGGCTTCAAGACCTTGCCCGACGTGTCGCCCTTGACGGCAGGTTCCGTCCAGGTGATTTCGCGCTGCACGCTGGTCGGCACTTCGACCGAGATGGCCTTGCCGTCGTAGAACACGACTTCGAGTTCCATGCCGTCTTCGAGGTAGTTCAGCGCGTCGCCCATGTTTTCGGCTTCGACTTCGTACTGGTTGAACTCTTCGTCCATGCAGATGTACATCGGATCGGCGAAGTAGGAATAGGTGCAATCCTTCTTGTCGAGCACGACCTGGTCGACCTTGTCGTCGGCCTTGAACACCTGTTCGGTGTTGAAGTTGGCGATCAGGCTTTTGAGCTTCATGCGCACCGTGGCGGAATTGCGGCCGCCGCGGCTGTATTCGGTTTTCAGGACGACCATGGGGTCCTTGCCGTGCATGATCACGTTGCCAGCGCGGATTTCTTGAGCGATTTTCATAGCAGTTTCTAAAGGTTGGGGCCGATTGCAACGCTTCAACGCTTCAGGGTCGAGGCATGGTCGCGGCGGTGGTGGAATAAGGGTTGGTGGGCGCGGCGCGGGTGGGGTGGGCCAACCAGTGAAGAGGCCAACCGGCGACACCCCGCAGAGCGGCGAATTTTCGCAAAGCCTTGAATTTTATCGTTTTTCCAGCACGAATTGAAGCAGCTGGCCGGTCAGGTCTTGCTGCGCCAGCAGATTCGTCCGGAAATCGGTAGCCGCGGTAGCCCAGTCAGCGGTGTTTTTCAGCCCGGCGGGCCAGGCGGCGACCGCCTCGGCGCGGTTCCAAAGGTGGTGCGCCTGGCGCAGCGACGGGGGCGCCCGCAGCATGTCCAGAAAGGCATCGAGCTTTTCCAGGTGCACCCCGTCGTCCTGCGGATAGATGTGCCAGACGAAAGGCTTTCCGGCCCAAATGGCGCGCACGACCGAGTCTTCACCGCGCACGAAGTTGAGATCGCAAGCCCAGAGCAGGTGGTCGTAATCGCGCTGGGTGAGCGCCGGCAGGTACGAGATCGACAGCTGGCCCGGGGCGTCGAGGAAGCCCGTGCCCAGCGCATGCCGCACGGCACTTGTCGCGCGGCCCGCGGTCACGAGCAACTGCGTCGGCTGGGTTGCCTCATGCCAATGGCGCAGCAGGGCCGGCAACGCGGCGGGCTCGTAGCAAAACAGCGAAACCCACTGCGCAGGCGTTGGCTCGGGCGCGGCGCCCAGCGGTGAGTGCACCAGCCGCGGCCACAGCGCTGCGCGCCACGCGGCGGCATCGAAGGCTTGTTGGCGCGGCAGCAGATCGGGTTCGCGCAGCAGGCCACCGGTGCGCGGGGTAAAGCCGGGGTAGAAAAACCATTTGACCCCGCCCGCGGCCGCACCGTCTCGCAAAGGCGAGGGCAGGGCGTGGTTGCGCTCCACATAACTTTCGGCGGACAGGTATTCGAGGTTGATCCACACCGGAGCCCGCGCGCCGGCCTGCACCGCAGCGGTGCCACGCGCCACGAATTCGGGCGGGATGTCGCAACCGAAAGCTTCGATCCACACATCGGCCGTTGCCAGGCCGTTCAAGGTTTCCGCAGCCAGAGGCCGCGTCCACGTGAACACCTCGACACCGGCGCAGCCCGCGGGCGCCATCCACTGCAGCGCCGAAGCATCGTCCACCCACAGGCGCACCGCATGGCCGCGCCCGGCCAGATCGGCGGCCAGCCGCCAGCACACGCCGATGTCGCCGAAGTTGTCGACCACGGCGCAGAAGATGTCCCACGACAGGCGCGGCGCCATGGTTCAGCCGCCCGGTCCCGACGCCGGTGAGCCAGCCAGGCCAGGCCAGGCCAGCTTGCCGGCCGCGTCGATGTGCGTCAGGTACAGCCGCACGTCGAATTCGAGCTGGTGGTAATCGGGCTCCATGTAGGTGCACAGCTGGTAGAAGGCCTTGTCGTGGTTGCGTTCCTTCAGGTGCGCCAGTTCGTGCACGGCGATCATGCGCAGGAAGGCGTCGGGCACCTCCTTGAACAGCGTGGCGATGCGGATCTCGTGCTTGGCCTTGAGCTTGCTGCCCTGCACGCGCGACACCGTGGTGTGGGTGCCGAGCGCATGGGCGATCACCTGCAGCTTGCTGTCGAAGGAGACCTTGTTGATCGGCGCCGCATTGCGCAGGTAGGTGTTCTTCAGATCCATCACGTAGTCGTACAGCGCCTTGTCGGTGCGCACGGCGTGGGCGCTCGGGTATTTGCGCAGCAGCACGGTGCCGAGTTGGCCATCGGCCAGCAACTGCTGCACCTGGGCCGTCACTTGCGCGGGATAGGCGGAGAGATATTTGAGAGGGCGCTGCGAGGCGGACGGCAAGGACATGCCCCGATTGTCCCCGAGCGCCGGCTACCTGGCCCGCAGATGCTCCACCAGCAGCCGCCCCACGCTCGACAGCGAGTCATCGGCCCGCACACACAGCGCCAGTTGACGCATGGCCCAGGGCTCGGTGAGCGTGACCACGCGGATCGCCAGTGCGCCGCGGTACAGCGCCGCACTGCCGCGCGGCAACACACCGACGCCCAGGCCGGCCACCACCATCTGGCACAAGGCGTCGTAGCTGCTGACCTGCATGCGCAGCTTCAGCGGCAGGCCGGCATCGGCCGCGGCGCGGGTCAGCTGGTTGTTGATGGCGCTGCCGGGATGCATGCCGACGAAGTCTTCGCCCAGCACCTCGGCCAGCCGCGCCGACTTGCGGCGGGCAAGCAGGTGGCCGGCCGGCACCACCAGCACCAGTTCGTCGGTGTGGTAGGGCAGCAGGGTCACCTTGTCGCCGTAGTTGCCGGCGTTCAGGATGCCCACGTCGGCGGCGTTTTCGGCCACCGCATGGGCCACGGCCGTGCTGATGAGTTCCTGCAGCCGCACGTCGACCTGCGGGTGCAGCGCCAGGAACGACTGCAGCTCGCGCGGCAGGAACTGGCTGATGGCCGAGATGTTGGCCACCACCCGCACGTGGCCACGCGTGCCCGAGGCGTAGTCGCGCATCTGCGTGGCGATGCCGTCCATGTCGTTGAGCACGCCGCGCGCCATGTTGAGCAGCGCGAACGCGGCTGCCGTGGGCTCCACGCCCTTGTTGCTGCGCTTGAACAGCTCGACGCGCAAGGCGGTCTCCAGCTCCGACAGCCGCCGGCTCGCGGCCGAAGGCGCGATGTGTTCGCGCGCACTGGCGCCGGCGATGGTGCCGTCCTCCATCACCGCCACGAAGAGCCGCAAGGACACGGGGTCGAGTTTCATGGGGGGATGGTAGCGGCCTGCGGGCTGCCATGCCGGATTGCGATGGCAGGGTCGCGCATCAGCGCTTTGCGATCACGGCGCCCAGTGGAATCATCCGCCCCATTCGAACGAAGGAGACAACACATGCCAGACCAACCAGGCACCCCCGCCGCGCTTGCAGGCGTGCGCGTGGTCGAGATGGGCCAGCTCATCGCCGGCCCGTTCTGCGGCAAGACGCTGGGCGAGTTCGGCGCCGACGTCATCAAGATCGAAGCCCCGGGCGGCGGCGACCCGCTGCGCAACTGGCGGCTGATCAAGGAAGGCACGTCCGTATGGTGGCAGGTGCAGTCGCGCAACAAGCGCTCTCTGGCACTCGACCTGCGCCAGAAGGAAGGCCAGGACATCGCCCGCAAGCTGATCGCCGAGGCCGACGTGCTGATCGAGAACTTCCGCCCCGGCACGATGGAGGCCTGGGGCATGTAGCCCGAGGAACTTCACCGCCTCAACCCCGGCCTGGTGATGCTGCGCATCTCGGGCTACGGCCAGACCGGCCCCTACCGCGACCTGCCGGGCTTCGGCGCCATCGGCGAGGCCATGGGCGGCCTGCGCCACCTGACCGGCGAGCCGGGCCGCGTGCCGGTGCGGGTGGGGGTGTCCATCGGCGACACGCTGGCCGCGCTGCACGGCGCCATCGGCGTGTTGACGGCGCTCTACCACCGCAAGGTCAACGGCGGCCAGGGCCAGGTCATCGACGTGGCACTGCACGAAGCCGTGTTCAACGTGATGGAAAGCCTGGTGCCCGAATACAGCGCGTTCGGCGCCGTGCGCGAACCGGCGGGCAGCGCCTTGCCGGGCATCGCGCCATCCAATGCCTACCCCTGCACCGACGGCTGGGTGCTGATCGCCGGCAATGGCGACAGCATCTTCAAGCGGTTGATGGACAGCATCGGCCGGCCCGACCTGGGCACCGCACCCGACCTGGCCGACAACGCCGGTCGCGTGGCGCGCGTGGCCGAGATCGATGCGGCCATCGGCGCCTGGACGCAGAGCCGCGACGTACAGGCCGTGCTCAGCGCACTCGGTGCGGCGCGGGTGCCGGCCGGCAAGGTCTACACCGCGCAAGACATTTCCGAGGACCCGCACTTTCGTGCCCGCGACATGCTGCTGCAGCAGGAAACGCGCGACGGCTACTCGGTGGAAGTGCCGGGCATCGTGCCCAAGCTCTCGGCCACGCCCGGCAGCATCCGCAGCAGCGCGCCGCACCTGGGCGACGACACCGATGCGGTGCTGCGCGAGGCCGGGCTTTCAACGGAACAGATTGCGCTGTTGCGCGAAAAAGGAGTGGTCGCATGAATGCGGATAAAAACGTTTGGCAGGGCGCGCAACGGCGCATCCACATCCAGGAAGTCGGCACGCGCGACGGCCTGCAGGTCGAGGCGGCCTTCGTGCCCACCGAGGACAAGATCGCGCTGGTGAATGCGCTGTCGGCCGCCGGGCTGGCGAAGATCGAGGTCACGGCCTTCGTCTCGCCGCAGGCCATCCCCGCGCTGCGCGATGCCGAGACCGTCCTGCGCGAGATCGAGCGTCGGCCCGGCGTGGTCTACAGCGCGCTGGTGCCCAACGTGCGCGGCGCCGAACGGGCCATCGACGCCCATGCCGATGAATTCAACCTGGTGATGTCGTGCAGCGAGACGCACAACCTGGCCAACCTGCGCATGACCCGCGCCCAGTCTTTCGCGGCGCTAGGCGACGTGATCGCGCTGGCCAAGGCCACGCCGAACGGGCCGGCGCTGAACGTGTCGCTGTCGTGCAGCTTCGGTTGCCCGATGGAGGGCGACGTGCCCACCGACGTGGTACTCGGCTGGGCGTCGCGCTTCATCGACCTGGGCGTGCGCGGCGTGACCCTGTGCGACACCACCGGCATGGCGTATCCGTCGCAGGTGGCCGCGCTCACCGAGGCCTTTTGCGCACGCTGGCCCGCCACCGAGCTGACCCTGCATTTCCACAACACGCGCGGCATGGGCCTGGCCAACGTGATGGCCGCCATCGACGCCGGTGCCGACCGCTTCGATGCCTCGCTGGGTGGCCTGGGCGGCTGCCCCTATGCGCCGGGTGCCACGGGCAACGTCTGCACCGAAGAGATCGTGCACGCGCTCGAACTCATGGGTTATGCCACGGGCATCGACCAGGCCGCACTCATCGCCGCGGCCCGCTGGCTGCCGTCGCTGGTGGGCCACGACGTGCCGAGCCAGATCGTCAAGGCGGGGCGCCGGCTCGATCTGCATGCGGTGCCGGCCGACTTCGAGGCCATCCGCAGCCGGGCCCTGGCCCGGGCCTGACGGGCTGCGAGCACAGCCGGAAGTCACTCACCTTTTTTCCAGACAAATCAACAAACGGAGACATCCATGAAGACCACACGCAAACAGTTCACATCACTCGCCATCGCGGCCCTGCTCGGGGCGCTGGCTGGCGCGGCCTCGGCCCAGGCCAGCTACCCGGCCAGGACCATCACCATGGTCGTGCCGACCGCGGCCGGCGGCACCACCGACATCTCGGCCCGCATGCTGGCCCTGCCGCTCGGCCCGGCGCTGGGCCAGTCAGTGATCGTTGACAACAAGGGCGGCGGCAACGGCAACATCGCCGCCTCGGCCGTGAAGCGCGCCGAGGCCGATGGCTACACCATCCTGATGCAGTACTCGGGCTACCACGTGATCACGCCCCTGGTCAGCAAGACCGCGCAGCAATGGGAGCAGAAGGACCTGCAGCCCGTGGCCAACGTGATCTCGGCACCGCAGATCATCGTGGTGCGCGCCGACCTGCCGGTGAAGACCCTGCCCGAACTGGTGGCCTATGCGAAGTCGCATCCGGGCAAGCTCAACTACGCGTCTTCGGGCAACGGCTCGCTGCAGCACGTCACCGGCGCGATGCTCGAACAGCAGGGCGGCGTGCAGATGGTGCACGTGCCGTACAAGGGCACCGGCCCGGCGCTGCAGGATCTGCTGGGCGGCCAGGTCGACCTGACCTTTGGCACCGCACCGCCGTTCATGCCGCACATCCAGGCCGGCAAGCTGCGTGTGCTGGCCGTCACGGGCAAGACGCGCCTGTCGAGCCTGCCCGATGTGCCGACCACGGCCGAGGCGGGTTATCCGAACGTCGACGCGACCTCGTGGTTCGCCGTGTTCGCGCCGGCCGCCACGCCCAAGCCGGTGATCGACAAGCTCACGGCCGAGATCGCCAAGGTGGTCAACACGCCGGCCTTCAAGCAGAAGGCCGAAGAGCAGGGCGCCAGCGCCGACTACCAGACCCCGCAGCAGCTGGGCGACAAGGTCAAGGCCGACCTGGTGCGCTGGGCGGCCGTGGTCAAGAGCTCGAAGATCGAGGCCGACTGAGCGTTGTTGCGGGTCGGGTGGGGGCTTGCCGGGCCGCGTTGAAAGCGGCCTGGGCTAGCGGTGACAATACGCCCCATGTCACGCGTTCTGCCCCCCTCGCACCCTGATGAATTGCTCGCGCAGGTGACTGCGCTGCCCGCCTTGCCCGGCGTCTACCGCTACTTCGACAAGGACGGCGCGGTGCTGTATGTGGGCAAGGCCAAGAACCTCAAGAAGCGCGTCAGCACCTATTTCCAGCGGGAGCAGGGCGGCACCCGCATCGGCCACATGATCAGCCAGATCGCGTCGATGCAGACCACGGTGGTGCGCTCCGAAGCCGAGGCGCTGCTGCTTGAAAACAACCTCATCAAGGCCCTGGCTCCGCGCTACAACATCCTGTTCCGCGACGACAAGAGTTATCCGTACCTGAAGATCACGGCGCTGCCGGCGACGTTGCCCGTGGTGCCATCACCCATGCCCAACGCGGCCAACTTTCCGCGCGTGGCCTACTACCGCGGCGCGGTCGAGAAGAAGCACCGCTACTTCGGCCCGTTCCCCAGCGCCTGGGCGGTCAAGGAATCGATCCTGCTGCTGCAGAAGGTGTTTCGCCTGCGCACCTGCGAAGACACGGTGTTCAGCAACCGCACCCGGCCCTGCCTGCTGTACCAGATCAAGCGCTGCTCGGGCCCCTGCGTCAACTACATCGACCCGAAGGACTACGCGCAGGACGTGCTCAACGCCGAGAAGTTTCTGGACGGCGAGACCGGCGAAGTGCTGAATGCCCTGCAGGGACGGATGATGGCCCACGCCGAACGGCTGGAATTCGAACAGGCGGCCGAGCTGCGCAATCAGATGTCGGCGCTGTCCACCGTGCTGCACCAGCAGTCGGTGGACAACGTGTCCGACAAGGACGTCGACGTGCTGGCCGTGAAGGTGCAGGGCGGCCGTGCCTGCGTGAACCTGGCCATGGTGCGCGGCGGCCGGCACCTGGGCGACCGCGCCTACTTCCCCACACACGTCGAAGACGCGGCGGCCCTGTACGCAGCCGACATTGAAGGTGAACTGGGCGAGGGCGGCGTGACAGCCCAGCCGGTCGAGGTGCAGGTGCTCGAGGCCTTCATCGCCCAGCACTACATCGATGTGGCGGTCCCGCCCACGCTGATCACCAGCGAGCCCGTGGGCAAGCCGCTGCTCGACGCCTTGTCGTCGCAAAGCGGCACCAGGCTCACGGCCGTGCACAACCCACGCGAGCAGCGCCGCCAGTGGCTCGAGATGGCGCAGAAGAACGCCGGCCTGCAGTTGGCAAGGCTGTTGGCCGAAGAAGGCTCGCAGCAGGCGCGCACGCGGGCGCTGGTCGAGGCGCTGGACCTGGCGCCCGACGAGATGGACAACTTTCGCATCGAATGCTTCGACATCTCGCACACCGCGGGCGAGTCGACGCAGGCCTCGTGTGTGGTGTTTCACCACCACAAGATGCAGAACTCGGAATACCGGCGCTTCAAGATCGAAGGCATCACGCCGGGCGACGACTATGCCGCCATGCGCCAGGTGCTGACGCGCCGCTACATCAAGTTCGCCCAGGCCGAGCCGGAAGTCATCGAACCGACGTTGGCCGACCCGGCGGCGCTGGTGTCGGGCGCGGCGGTCGATGTGGTGACCGATGTGGTGACCGATGTCGTGGCCGATGTGGTCGCCGATGCCCAGGCCGCGGAGCCCAGCGCCACCGCCCTGGCCGATGCGATGGTGTCCAAGGCGCCGCCTCCCACTGCCCGCATGCCCGACCTCGTGCTGGTCGACGGCGGCAAGGGCCAGGTGTCGATGGCCAAGGCTGTTTTTGAAACCCTCGGGCTGGACATCGGCCTCATCGTCGGTGTCGAGAAGGGCGAAGGCCGCAAGGTCGGCCTCGAAGAGCTGGTGTTTGCCGATGGCCGCCACAAGGCCACGCTGGCCCGCGACTCGGCGGCCCTGATGCTGGTGGCCCAGATCCGCGACGAGGCCCACCGCTTCGCCATCACCGGCATGCGCGCGGCGCGGGCCAAGGTGCGGGTGGGCGGCAGCAAGCTCGAAGAAATCCCCGGCATCGGGCCGAAGAAGCGGGCCAGCCTGCTGCAGCGCTTCGGCGGCATCCGCGGCGTGGCGGCGGCCAGTGTCGACGACATCGCCAAGGCCGACGGCATCTCCCGGGAGCTTGCCGAGGAAATTTACAGAGCGTTGCGTTAACACCCGTGCGGGCCGGGCCGCATGGACCTGGCGTGCCACAATCGGCCCCCATATGTTCTGGACCATACCCACCATCATGACCTGGACGCGCATCGTCGCGATCCCTTTGATCGTGGGGGTGTTCTATCTGCCCCTCGATGAAGCCCACCGCAACCTGATTGCCACGGTGATGTTCGTGGTCTTCGCCGCGACCGACTGGCTCGACGGCTTCCTGGCCCGCAGGCTCAACCAGACCTCGTCGTTCGGCGCCTTCCTCGACCCGGTGGCCGACAAGTTCCTGGTCTGCGCCAGCGTGCTGGTGCTGGTGCATCTGCAACGGGCCGACGTGTTCGTGGCGCTGATCATCATCGGCCGCGAGATCGCCATCTCGGCCCTGCGGGAATGGATGGCCCAGATCGGCGCCTCGCGCAGTGTGGCCGTGCACATGGTGGGCAAGCTCAAGACGGTAGCGCAGATGGTGGCCATCCCGTTCCTGCTGTTCCACGGCATGTTGTTCGAGCGCATCGACACCCAGGTCTGGGGCACATGGCTGATCTGGATCTCGGCGGTGCTCACGGTCTGGTCGATGGTCTATTACCTGCGCAAGGCGCTGCCGGAAATACGCGCCCGGACCAAATGAATACGGCCGCACGCAGTGGTGCCGCCGGGGCCTGGCTGCGGGCCATGCCGGCGGTCTTCGTGGTCATCTGGAGCACCGGCTTCATCGTCGCGCGCTACGGCATGCCGCATGCGCCACCCCTCAAGTTCCTGGCCCTGCGCTTCGCCCTGTCGGTGCTGTGCTTTGGCGTATGGGCGCGTGTGGCGCGTGCCGAATGGCCGGCCGACCGGCAGCAGTGGCGGCACTTGGCCGTGACCGGGCTGTTGATGCAGGCGGGTTATCTGGGTGGCGTGTGGGCCGCCGTCAAGCTGGGCATGGGCGCGGGCCTGATCGCGCTGCTGGTCGGCCTGCAGCCGGTGTTGACGGCGGTGTGGGTCGCGGCCCGCGGCGGTCGGGTGGCGGCGCTGCAGTGGGGTGGTCTGGCGCTGGGCCTGGGCGGGCTGGCACTGGTGGTGTGGCAGAAGCTGGGCCTCGGTGAAGTGCATCCCGTGAACCTGCTGCTGGCCCTGGGCGCGTTGCTCAGCATCACCGTCGGCACGCTGTACCAGAAGCGTTACCTCGCACCCTGCGCCGTGCCCACGGCCAGCTTCGTGCAGAACCTGGCCGCCTGCGCCGTCACCTTGCCGCTGGCGCTGTGGCTCGAGTCCGAGTCCATCCATTTCAACCTGCCGCTGATCGCCTCCATGGCCTGGTCGGTGCTGGTGCTCACGCTGGGCGGCAGCTCGTTGCTTTACCTGCTGATTCAGCGCGGCGCGGCCACGGCCGTGACCAGTCTGTTGTATCTTGTGCCGCCCACCACCGCGCTGATGGCCTGGGCGCTGTTCGATGAGCCCATCACCGTGCTGACGCTGGCCGGCACCGCGTTGACCGCTCTCGGCGTGGCCCTGGTGGTGCGGGGCCGTGCCTGATTTTTTCGTTCCACCTGGTCATTCAAGGAGAAGAGACATGAGCAAAAAAAGAATCGCCGTGATCGCCGGTGACGGCATCGGCAAAGAGGTGATGCCCGAGGGCCTGCGCGTGATGGAAGCCGCGGCCAGCAAGTTCGGCATCGACCTGCAGTTCGACCACTTCGACTTCTCGAGCTGGGACTACTACGAGCGCCACGGCAAGATGTTGCCCGACGACTGGAAGCAGCAGATCGGCGGCCACGACGCGGTCTATTTCGGCGCGGTGGGCTGGCCCGAGAAGATCGCCGACCACGTGTCGCTGTGGGGTTCGCTGCTGCTGTTCCGCCGCGAGTTCGACCAGTACATCAACCTGCGGCCGGCGCGGCTCATGCCCGGCATCATCGCCCCCGTGGTGCGCCGCGACGGCAGCCCGCGCCAGCCCGGCGAGATCGACATGTACATCGTGCGCGAGAACACCGAGGGCGAGTATTCCAGCATCGGCGGGCGCATGTATGAAGGCACCGAACGCGAGATCGTGATGCAGGAAACGGTGATGAGCCGCGTGGGCGTCGACCGGGTGCTGAAGTTCGCCTTCGACCTGGCCCAGTCGCGGCCCAAGAAGCACCTGACCAGCGCCACCAAATCTAACGGCATCGCCATCACCATGCCCTACTGGGACGAGCGTGTGGCGGCCATGGCCAAGGCTTATCCGGACGTGCGGCAGGACAAGTTCCACATCGACATCCTGACCGCGCATTTCGTGCAGCGCCCGGACTTCTTCGACGTGGTGGTGGCGAGCAACCTGTTCGGCGACATCCTGTCGGACCTGGGCCCGGCCTGCACCGGCACCATCGGCATCGCACCCAGCGCCAACCTCAATCCATCGGGCAAGTTCCCTTCGCTGTTCGAGCCGGTGCATGGCTCGGCGCCCGACATCGCGGGCCAGCAGATCGCCAACCCGATCGGCCAGATCTGGTGCGGCGCGATGATGCTCGAATTCCTGGGCCACAAGGACGCGCACGACGCCGTGCTGGCCGCGATCGAGCAGGTGCTCGACCCCAAAAGCGGTGCGCCGCGCACCCCGGACATCGGCGGCACGGCACGTACCTCCGATGTGGGACGGGCCATCGCGGCGGCACTGTAAACCATCGTTGCAGGTGTCACATGCGGGCCGCGCAAATTCGCCCGGCGGCGGTTCGAAGGCGTTGCAAAACCGTCTAGAATCCGCCTCCGCGCCGTTGCATAAGCTGTTTGTTCGATTGACACCTGCGAGGTCCGTGGTTTTAATAACACGGGCAGCGGCGCTGCAAAGTTACGTGGTCTCCTGGCCTGATCGTTCTACGCACGGTAGAGCCTCAGGCCGGAGTTCATTTTGAATCTGGCGTATTGAACAAATTAGAGTGAGGGGCTCCCTGTGAACAAGACTGAATTGATCGAACACATCGCGAAGCATGCAGACATTTCCAAGGCCGCTGCGACGCGCGCGCTGGAGTCCACCATCGGCGCGGTGAAGACCACATTGAAAAAGGGCGGTACGGTTTCGCTGGTAGGATTCGGCACCTTTGCGGTAGGCAAGCGCGCAGCCCGCGCCGGCCGCAATCCCCGCACCGGCGCCGCGATTAAAATCAAGGCGGCCAAAGTGCCAAAGTTTCGTCCAGGCAAGGCATTGAAAGATGCGTTGAACTGAGTTCCTGTTTCAGGTGGGGTGCTTAGCTCAGTTGGTAGAGCAGCGCCCTTACACGGCGTAGGTCGGCGGTTCGAGCCCGTCAGCACCCACCACCTCCAGGCATCTCCCGGCGAAGGCGAACATCAAGTTCGCCTTTTTGTTTTTACAGAGAGTTTTCCATGTTCGATTTCGTTCGCAAGCACACCAAGATCATGATGGGTGTCATGTTCTTGCTGATCATCCCGTCGTTCGTGATGTTCGGCATCCAGGGCTACAACCGCATGAACGAAGGCGGCGAAGTGGTCGCCAAGGTGGCCGGTGCCGAGATCAAGCAAATGGAGTGGGACAACGTGCACAAGAACGAAGTGCAGCGCGTGCTGGCTTCGCAGCCCAACATCGACCCGAAGATTCTCGACTCCGCCGAGGCCCGTTACGCCACGCTCGAGAAGATGGTGCGTGACCGCGTGCTGGCTGCCGCCGCCGAGAAGTCGCACCTCGTCACCAGCGACACGCGCCTGGCCAAGAGCCTCGAGTCCGACCCGTCGATCGCCGCGTTGCGCAAGCCCGATGGCACGCTCGACGTCGAGCGTTACCGCCAGCTCGTGGGCGCGCAGGGCCTGACCCCCGAGATGTTCGAAGCCCGCGTGCGCACCGACCTCTCCACCCGCCAGGTGGTGGCGGGCGTGCTGGGCACGTCGTTCGCATCCAACGCGCAATCGGGTGTGGCGCTCGACGCGTTCCTCGAAAAACGCGAAGTGCAGGTGGCCCTGTTCAAGTCGGCCGATTTCGCCTCCAAGCTGAGCTTGTCCGATGCCGACCTCGAAGCCTGGTACAAGGACCACGCGACGCAATTCCAGGCGCCCGAGCAGGCCACCATCGACTACCTGGTGCTCGACCTGGACAGCGTCAAGAAAAGCATCGTGCCCGTCGAAGCCGACCTCAAGACCTACTACGAGCAGAACGCCGCCAAGCTCGCCGGCCAGGAAGAACGCCGTGCCAGCCACATCCTGATCGCCTCGCCCAAGACCGCCTCCGCCGACGACCGCAAGAAGGCCCGCGCCAAGGCCGAAGAGCTGCTGGCTGAAGTGCGCAAGGCACCGGCCTCGTTTGCCGACATCGCCAAGAAGAATTCGCAAGACCCCGGCTCGGCACCCAACGGCGGCGACCTCGATTTCTTCGGCCGCGGCGCCATGGTCAAGCCGTTTGAAGATGCCGCGTTCGGCCTGAAGGTCAACGACGTCAGCGACGTGGTCGAATCCGATTTCGGCTACCACATCATCAAGCTCACCGCCGTGCGCACGCCCAAGCAGAAGAGCTTCGAAGAGATGCGCCCTGAGCTCGAGACCGAGCTGAAGAACCAGCAGGCCGCGCGCAAGTTCGCCGAAGTGGCCGACACGTTCACCAACGGCGTGTCTGAGCAGTCCGACAGTCTGAAGTCCGTCGCCGACCGATTGAAGCTCACGGTGCAGACCTCCACGGTGCTGCGCCAGCCGGCGCCCGGCACCAAGGGCCCGCTGGTCAACGCCAAGTTCCTCGACGCCTTGTTCTCTGCCGATTCGATCGAGAAGAAGCGCAACACCGAAGCCGTCGAAACCGGACCGAGCCAGCTCGTGTCGGCCCGCATCACGCAGCACACGCCCGCGCGCACCTTGCCGTTCGCCGATGTGAAAGACCGCGTGCGCCAGCAGCTCACGGCGCAGCGCTCGGCCGAACTCGCCAAGAAGGAAGGCGAAGCCCGCCTCGCCGCATGGAAGGCCGACCCGGCCAAGGCCACCGGCCTGCCCGCGGCCATCGTCGTCTCGCGCGACAACGCCCAGCAGCAGACGCCGCAAGTCGTCGACGCCGTGCTGCGCGCCGACCCGGCCACGCTGCCGGCCTGGGTCGGTGTCGACCTCGGCGCGCAGGGCTACGCTGTCGCCAAGGTCAACAAGCTCATGCCGCACGAAGCCGGCAAGGAAGAACTGCTGAAGCAGGGCCGCGACCAATACGCCCAGGCCTGGGCCACGGCCGAGAACGCCGCCTACTACAACCAGCTCAAGGAACGCTTCAAGGTCAAGATCAACGTGGCCCAGCCCAACGCTAAATCAGCCGCCGCGGCCGTCGAGGTCGTGAAGCAGTAAGGAATCACGCTATAATTTGATACTGCGGTGGCTGTAGCTCAGTTGGTAGAGTCCAGGATTGTGATTCCTGTTGTCGTGGGTTCGAGCCCCATCAGCCACCCCAAGTAGATAAACGAAAGCCTGCTATCAATACGGTAGCGGGCTTTTTTGTTTCCGCTCCGATGTAAGGGCGGATGTAAGTCTATTTTTTTAGTTTCGGACAAAGAGGCCAAAGCCCCTTTCTCTCTAGGAGCGTCTGATGCCCGAACTTTCGAAAGATGTTGTTGCGCTGCTCCAGTACCTTGCCCCCGGCTTTCTCGTTGCTTGGGTGTACTTCGGGCTCACATCGCATGAAAAACCGTCGCAGTTTGAACGGGTGGTTCAGGCCCTGATATTCACGGTGGTGATTCAGGCGTTGGTGGTCTGTGAGCGCGAGGCGCTGTTGCTAGCCGGTCGGGTGTATTCGCTTGGCACTTGGACCGCCGATTCGACACTTTATGCGTCGCTGGTCACGGCCTTAATTTCCGGGCTCCTGCTCTCTGCTGTCGACAACGCTGAGGTCTTCCACAGATGGGCTCGACACCTGAAGATATCAAACCGGTCAGGGCAACCTGGCGAATGGGCTTGGACCTTTTCTCTTTTCAAAACGCGTGTCGAGTTGCACTTGAAGGACGGCAGCCGCATGTACGGGTATCCTCAAGTCTGGCCATCGGAGCATGGCAAAGGGCACTTCTTCATCACTGAAGCTGTGCGGGGGATCGACGACGAGAGTCAATCCCTGGATCACCTCGTGGGGGTTCTCATAAATTCAAGCGAGGTTGTTTCAGTCGAGTTCATCAAACCTGTGGAGCCAAACCCATGACAACCAAACCGTTCCAGCCGACGTTCCCCGTGCCACAGCCGTCGGACCGGCGCCAAGCGAACGTCAATCCGCCTGCGCAGGGAGTGAAGCCTCCAGTGCCTCCGCCGCCCCTGCGAAAAAAGTAAGGCCCCAGCGGCTTCCAGGAAGATCACATCCGAATTACATCTTTGATCTGATCGGCGGTCAGGTTGAAGGAACTACCATGCCCAACGAATTTGGCAAGCATGGTCTCGTAGCGGGGGATGGACACGCTATGAGAGTTGTGGTCTTTGATGCCGGCGTCGTCCCACTTGCCGAGGGTTTCTACAAGATATCGGGAATAGGCCATGTGAGCGGTTTCGCCGTTGCCATCGAAGCCTCTATATCGGATGTTCTCGGCGGTCAATCCCGACTTGTCTTTCAAGGCCGCGAGGCTTGCCCGAAGCCCTTCGAACATGTCTAGAACGTCGTTGACAAATCTGCACTCTTTTTCAGAAAGGCCTTCGAGGATGTAGTCGAAGGAGTACTCTGCCTCGTACCCCCGCTCCAGTGCTTCCGCAATGTTGCCAAACTCTGCCGCCTGATCCGGCTCCAACTGAGCGCGAATATGAAATTGATTGGCCAAGAGTAGCCGCTCTGTCTTAGAAAGTTGCACGGTAGGTCCTTTGTTTTGGTGGGAGATGCTAGCTTGTGTTTTAGAGATCAGGCCCTTGGGATTCCCTATCTCGGCGCCGAGGAAGGTGCTACCTTCACGACAGCGATGCAGGGATGCGTGATGCCGCGGCCATAAACGAAGCGGCCGCCGGCAAGCACCTGGTGCACCCTGACCGACGCGCCGTCGATGAACTGCACCAGGTCGCCGGGCAAGATGCGCCGGCCCAGGCAGTCGACGGCCGGCATCGAGAGGCTCAGTTGTGTCATTCCGCTTCCGTCTCGTCGTCGATGTTGGCCAGGGGGCTCATGAAGGCCTGACGAAACTTCAGCCAGGCCGGGTCGGAACCCGTGCGGCCCAAGGTGCGTTCCCTCGCTCGCTTGTCGCCCATCGTATGAAAACACACGGAGGCGCTCAACCGATCGCCGTCGTGTTCACTGTCGTCGTTCCGCCAGAATGAAGCGCGAAGGCCCTCGCTGGTGTAGTGCCGTGCTCTGTTCTGGAAATTCCAGTTCATGCTGGGGTTGCAGATATTGGAATCACGTAGCTGCTGCTCGGTGCCGGTGATGATGAAAACGTCCGTGGACTCGGATGACGGTTCCACGCGGAGGCCGGCCTTCATGGCCAGGACTAGCAGGTAGCGCCCATTGGCCCTCAGAGCGACGTAGGCGGGATGGCCGAAGATTCGGGGATCTGTGAGATTTTCCATTTCAGCCTCCCACCGCCGCACGTGGCCTGAACGGAATCACTTGAGCCGATGGTGCGGCAGCGGTCTCGGCCATGAGTTCAATCCTCCTGTGATGTTCGTCGATAAGCGGCCCGAAGTGTTCATCCAGATCTACCTGAGCTGCGGCAATGGCAAGCAGGTCGACCATGTCGTAAATGAAGCTTATCGCTGCCCATACTTTGCTGCAGCCGTCCGGGTCGGCGCCTGCAAATTGATCTGCCATCGCCTTTCGCAATGCATCATCAATGTGCTGCCTGGAGAACTCGGGATTCCTGGCCCTTTTCATGAGGTCAAGCGCAAAGAGGTGGCCGGTCAACTGGCCTTCGTGCATTTGCTGAAGCGGAATGTCCCGCCATTTGCGAATGGGGAGCGTTGGAACGGTGTTCGAAACAGGATTTCTCGTTTCCATGACGGTCTCCTATCGAATCGCGCGTGCGGCCAACTGCCCAGCATCGCGTTCAATGGAGCGGATGATCTCCGCCGTGGTGGCGCCGCTGGCGTAACCGGCTGCGACAGCGTTCACTGCGATAGCCAGGGTCCCGGCATCGAGGCTCAAAGCAACGCGCCTGACGAGACGGGTTTGAAAGGGTCGAGCAGTGCGACGGGCTTTGATCTTCTTTGCCCCTTTGGCGAAGTCGACCACGTTAGAGATAATGCGGGTAGTCATGATGTGCGTCCTTATTCGTTGCACGTTGTGATGAGACGGTCGGGGTGGGTCCAATCACCCCGGCCGTCGCCTTTTTTGCCTCACTTCGCCACCGGTGAGGTGGCACGCCGTGAGGCGCGGCGTTCATTCGTTCGGCAACTTCGCCTTGTCGATCACCCGATTCAGCCAGTCGGTGCCCAGCGCGCGCAACTTCGCCCAGCGGGCGGGCGTCAGCCTGATCGTGCTACCGACTCCTTTTTCTTCAGCCGGCAGAGATGGCCGACCTCGGCGCCGCGCCAACTCTTCCTTCTCTTCCTTGGTCATCTGAATCCCTGTGTTTGTGCATTTAATGTAATTGGTTTATTTGAATAAAGCAAATACTTTATTTGGGTGACTGGGGCGATGACAAGATCCCAAAGGCAACCTACCGAGAACCCGACGGGTTAGACATCGGTTCGCTTATGGCCGGCTTTTCCTGGGCTTCAGCACCGGCAGGTGGACCCGAGGTTCTTTCGCTGCCACCGTTGCAGCTCCTGAGCAGACGGCTTCGTAGTGCGCCCTCTCCAGGATGAGTCGGTAGCGCCCCAGAAAAGCGCGATTGAAGCCGCGCTGCTGCAGCACCTGCAACTGCTTAGACGCGGTTTTGTAGCCTGTGATGGCCTCCAACTCTGCATCCGATAGGACGATGTCCGTGGCTTGCGTCATGGCTTGAGGACTTTGGGCAGCCACTTCGGCGCTGGCGGTGGGGCGCCTTGGTGATGTTCGAACAAAGAGCGCGCGATGATGGGGCGACCGATGGCGTTCTTGTAGAACGGGATGCCCATGGTGCGGAGTGCCGCAATCTGGCGCTCCCCGCGCGACATGCCGCCGCGGCCCATCTTGATGCCGGTCAGCACTGCGACTTCATCCTCGTCCAGAAAAAGCCCGTTCATTGCGCTTCCGTCCCGCGCGAGATATGGGATCGCACAAGTCGGACTATGCGCACGACTTCACTAGACATCTCGTCAGAGCATCCAAAGCCAAAGCCGTTGAGTCCCTCGGCGTACCTTGCTCGATGTGGCCTAGCGTGGTTGCCATGAAGTGATTGGGCCCAGTGCGGCATGGAAACCGGAATGCCCAGTCCGCGCGCCGCCGCTGCTTCCCATGCTTTCCTCAGGTCATGATTTAGTCGCTTGATGGGGTCCGGGTCAAGATAGCCGCACAAGAACGCCTTCAACGCGCACTCCAGTGCCTGGCCACAGAGTACGGTCAGACCAAGCGGATGTAAACCTTGGCTGGCCGCCAATGTCGAAATGCTTGATGTCAGTGCCTCCGCAACAACCATGTAAGACTGTGCGGGGGTAGGCGGGCTCGCCTGCAGCATCGGAAGGGTAATCGCTACCGTGGCGCGACCTTCCTCTACCGTCATGCTTTTAGAACAGCGCGAATCTGTTCCGAGGTCATATCGTGTGAACTGTCAAATGACCGCCAGGTCGAAATCATGCGCTCGTATTGCACACCGGTGGGTCGATGAGAGTTGTGGTCCCCGATCAAAAGGTAGTCGTATTTGCCCAAGTCCTCGACGATGTACCGCGAGTAGCTCATGAACGGCCCCTCTGAATTTCCTGCGAAGCCGTGGTACGCCAAACTGTCCTTGGTGATGCCGTCCTTGTCTGCGAGCCGATCCCAACTGCTCTGCATGCCTTCATAGACGTTGAGGGCATGGTAGACAAACTCGCAATCCTCTTCGGAAAGCTCTGCGCTGAGACGGTCCAGAAAACCATATTCGGTTGCGAAGCCGTTTTCAAGCGCTTTCACGTGGCGCTCGTAACTCCTTGCCTCTGTCGGCTCAAGTGTTGCCAAAAGGCGGTACTGGTTGAGGAGGATAAGCCGTTCGATTTTGGTGAGAGACATTGGCATTCCTGTTGAAAGCGGAGAAAGCTGGCACGGTTACATTTTGAACGATGAGACGGTAGCTTGGTGGTTGCGGCGCAAGATGCCGTATCGGCAAGCGTCGGCGCCGTGGTCAGGGCCTGACGAATCGACATCCTCGATCCGTTTCATGTCGCGTGCCAAGTTGGGCACCGTGTCCCAGAAATACGCGCACCGCCGGCTCACGTAGAGGCCGGGAACGTCCGGCTTTCCCGCGTCGGCGAGCATGCGGCGCATCAGAGTCCAGCCGGTGATTCGGTCCGCTTTCTTCGCCGGCAGAAAATACACCCCCTTGCGCGAGAACTCCTGCGCGATCGAGCCCGAGCCGTGGCCAGTATCGGCGAAGCATGCGTCATCAGCCACGCCGCGTGCCTTGACCTTCCATGGCTTCAGGAACTCAACGATCGCCTCAGCCGTGGTGCTGGCTGTCCACTGCAGCCCCATGTTCAGGTTGTCCGGGCGAACGGCGGCCAACTCGTCGACCAGCACAATGGAATCGCGCGGGTAGAAGACCCCCTCGTGTGTTTCGCCGGGGCTCTGGGCCATGAGGTAGGTGACACTTGGTGCGGCAGAACCGAAATCGTGAGCGATCCAAGTCGTCCAGCCGGTGGCCACCGCGGCCCAGGGGTCAACAGCGTTCCGCGACTCATCCAGCACCGCCGCGAAGTAAGCGCCGCGGTTTACTGCCCAGTCCCCAGTCAACCAGGCGCGCAGCAGCTCCGGGTCGGTCGGGCAGGCGCTCTCAAGTTGGTCCCGGTACTGATCGCGGTCGATGAACTGGTTGCCGTCGTACGTGCTGGGCGCGTACACCCACGTGCGCTTCGACCGCTCCTCATGAAAGGCCTTCCATGGGCCCGCGCGAAACACGTACCGCTTCGCGATCCAGTGATGGCCTGGTCCACCTGGGTTCGCAGCGATCACCACGCGGATGGGAATGTCCTTCGCGCCGCGCAGGTTGGACCGCATGATGTCCAAAAGCGACGGGTCTGAATACTGGCCGGCCTCATCGACCAGGAGCAGCGTGAAAGACCGCCCTTGGTACTTGGCATAGTCGCCATGCGATTCAAGCTGTCCAAGCTCGACATAGCCCCCTCCAGGCATGCGCCAGATGTGTTCGCTCCCGTTGTACCGGGCGTCGGTGCCGTAGACCATGCCGAACAGCTCACGGGTCACCAACTCGAAGTCGCGCAGGCCAGCGTACGTCTTGCGGAGATAGAGCACCCGGGCGCGCTGGCCATACTGCTCGCAATGGCGAAGCGCCAGCAGCGCCAGGCCGTACGACTTGCCGCCGCCGCGGCCGCCGCCGGCGAATACGTCAAGCTCTTCGGGCAGGGCCAGAAGATTGGTCTGAAACTCGTTTAGTTGGAGCTGGTTCATTTTCTACAGTCATGAATGATGAGAGCGGCATGGCGCCCGGAATGTTGAATGTCACGTTGACGCGGTTGCCGTGGTCGCCCTGGTCTCCCTCCACGTAGCCGTGTCGCGCCTTCAGCAAGAACATCGCAGCGATCAGTGAGTCCTTTCCGTTCTTGCCGATTGCGCACTGGAAGAGAACGTCGTGCAGGGTTCCTCGTTCACGCTCCCGACCTCGGTCGAAGGCGTCTTTCAAGGAAGGTTGCTCGCTTAACCAACGATCGAGGACGCGAACGTCGACTGCGAGGGCCATGGCGACGCCGATCTTGCTTGCGCCCTTCGCGCACGCGTCGGTGATGATGGCGGCGGCGTCGGCCGGAGGCTCCTTGCGCGGGCGGCCGGGAACGATCTTCTCGCTCTCAGGCTTCACCCTGCCGATCGTTTTTGATCGAGTTCCCATCAGGTGTTCCTCGCGACAGCACGGCGTGCCGCAGTGCCGGCCTGTGCAGCAATCTGGGACTGGGTTCGCTTGTCGATCGGCCCGTTCACCACGAATGTGTTGTGCTGCACGATGGTCGGCGCGGAAGCCTGCTTGTTCGGATCGACGCTGCCGCCCTGGTCGCCCATCATCAGGAACTGTTTCCCGGCCACGTTCAGCACTTCAGGGCCCTTTTCATTGACCTGATAGAGCCCGCCCGCGGAGACGGGTCCACCCGACGCCCGGAAGCTAAACACGCTTGAAAGCAGCGTTGACAGATCGAAGTTTCCATCCGTGGTGGCTCCTTTAAGCGATCCGCTCACCACGTTCGCCAGCGGGCCGGTGATCTGCTGCCGCACAATGATGCGCATGATGTCCGACACGACGGAATCCGCAAAGCTGGTGAAGCTGAGCTTGCCGGTACGGGTGAAATCCACGACCGCGTCTTCAAGACCCTTGAATGCGCTTTCGCCTACCTTCTGCATCTGGTCGTAGACGTTCCGGGTCTGCTCGAAATAGTTGGTGAGGCCCTCCTGCGCACCAAGCGACCAGCTGGCCTGTAACTCTGCTTTCTTGGCCCAATACGCCGCATCCGAGGCCAACGCCTGCTGGTGCGCGTTCTCTTGAATGTCCAGATAGACCTTGTAGTCTGCCTGCGTGATCTGCCCGGCGCGTAACTGCCCGGAGAGGGCATCACGAGATGATTGAATCTGGCTCTCGCGCACCGCGACCCTGGCATCTATCTCCCTCTGCGTGTTGCCCTTGCCCATCCCGTCCAGATCGCGAGAGTTTTGCTGCGCGACGGTGCGGAAGTAGCTTGCCGCCGCGGCCTCTGCCTCTTTGTAGGCATTCGTGCGCGCCGTGCCGACTGCCTTCTCCTGAACGGCCAGGATGGTCAGGTCCGTGGTGCTCTTCGCCCGAAGCTTGGACAGTTGCGCTTCCGAGTCGAAAATCTTCTGGTCGATGCGGATGGACTCGGCCTTATTTGTGACCGTCGCCTTCTCAGCTTGGTAGCGGGCGATCTCCTGCCGGATGGCGTCTTCCTGCGCTGCCGTGGTGTCCACCAGGAATTGACGCTTCTTCGCGTAGTAGTCGGCTTCCTTCAACAGGCCGGCCGAGCGCTGCGCTTCCAGGATGCGCTCGCTGTTGGCGAAGGCGTCGACGCGGGCCTCCCCTGCCTTCTTCTCCATGTCGATATCGAAGGCCAGTTGCGCCTTGGCGGCCTGCTCCGCGGCTGAGTTGCTGCTCTTGCCGCTTTTCCCTGGGGTCACCAGGTTGGACGTGTCGATGCGCGGCTTCACGGCGGCGACCGTCTTTGCCGCGGCGCCTACCGTTGCGAGCCGCTTTTCCAGCTTGTCAGCCAGGCCCAGCGAGAACGTGAATTTGTCGTTGAAGTCGATCGAGGCGCGCCCGATGGCCGCGGCTCCTGCAAAGTCAAGTTTCGCCAGCGCAACAGCCTGGGCTGCCGTGGCGCCGATGTTGTCGCCGAGGTAGCGGAATACCTGCACGACCGCGAAGGCGCCATCGGCGATGTTGGCCAGCACAGTGGCGGCCGACGTCGCGAACTCTTTGACGCCTTGGTTCTGGCCCAGCGCCGTGCTGGCTCCGTCGAGGCCGAATGCTTCCTTCGCAGCGTCCGTGAATGCACCGGTGAGGGCGACGATCGCGGGCAGCGACTCGGCCACAGCCACCTGCGCGAACGCCGACAGGTCGGACTTCAGCCGCGCCTGGCGCTTGCTGTATTCGTCGGCCTGGGTGATCTGCTCGTCGGTCAAGCGGACGCTGCGCTCGGCACCGTCGGCGAGGTCGTTGAAGAACGGGATCAGGTTGGCGCTGCCCTTGGCCAGCGCTTCCAGCACCGCGGTCTTCTCTGGGCCGTCCTTGAAGCCGTCCAGCGCCTTCGCCAGCGCCTCGATCTGGTCGACCGGGCCCCTAGCCTTGAAATCCTTCAGGTTGAGGCCGAGGGCCTCCAGCGCGCGGCCAGCGATCTTCGCTTCGTCGTCGGTCTTCGACAGCGCCTTGGTCAGCTTGATGCTGAAGTTGGCCACGTCGTCCAGGCTTTTGCCCGACACGTCGGATGCCTTCTGCAGCGACGCGATGTTTTCCGCGCTGTCCCCGATCTTCTCGCCCAGGTCTTTGTAGTCGGCGATGCCGTCGACCGTCTTCTGGAAGAAGTAGGCAGCGGCCGCGGCGGCGGCAGTCAGCGCGACGGCGCTGCGCTTGACCATCTTGTTGAAGCTCTCGCCGATGGACACACCGCGCTGATAGCCGTCGATCAACTTCTGGTTGGCGGCGACGGCCTGCAGCTGCGCTGACGTCGCCCCTTTCAGCGCCAGCTCGGTCAGGCGCGACTGATTGGCGCTCTGCCCTTGCGTGGCGATGACCATCGTCTGCGAGCGGATGTAGTCATCGGTGGACGCCCGGGCCTTCTTGATGGCGTCGCTGGTGTTGGCGAAGCCGCCTGAAGCGGCTTTCCCAGCATCGGCCAGCTTGCCGGCGGCGACCTCAGCCTTCGCGCCGCTGGTGGCCAGCTTGTCGAGATCGGCCGCGGCATCGCGCACCGCGTCCGTGTTGATCTTGATGCCAAGGGATGCGAAATCCATACATTACCTTTCAGCGCCGGTGGCGCAGGGGAAGGGTTGGGGGCAAGGGGAGAACGGCTTGCCCGCCCCTTGTGCACTGGCGCCGCCTGGCGCGTATGGTTCGGCGGCATGCATGGCAGCGACCTACGTGGCCGACTGGATATAGACGGTGCCGTCCGGCATTCCGTCGTTATTGACCGGTGCGGCAGCCGAGACGATCGTGATCGGATGAGCCCTGAACGCCGCCGGCGAGAGATCCACAGTGCAAGGCTGAGCCACCGCGTCGATCGCGATCTGGCACTGCTGATTGAATGGGCCAAACGTCCGGGTTGTAGCACTCGGCACGGTGGTGTTTTGCGTGGCGCCGCCAGTGGGCGTTATACGCACGAATGCAGAAGCGCCGAGGTCGGTCTTCACTGTGACCCAGGCGCCCGGCGTCAGGCTGTTGTTGAATGAAGAGCCAGGAGAGAGTTGTGGCATTTCGGTCTTTCTTTGGTGGGATGGTTGGGACGCAGGATCAGGCCCGCAGCAGCGCTTCCTGGGCGAGCACTCGTTTGGTTTGCTCCATCAGACCGCTGGGGATACCAAAACTGTTGAATGCTTTGTGATGGTCTTCATTGGCAGACGTCAACAGCGCGCGCGCGATCTGCGTATG
>JAQGMQ010000792.1 GCA_028292305.1 Rhodoferax sp. | reverse complement strand
GAGATCCGCGCCCGCGTCGGCGGCTACATCACCGCGGTCAACATGCAGGCGGGCCGTCTCGTCAAGAAGGGCGACTTGCTGTTCATCATCGACCCGCGCCTCTACCAGGCGGAAGTGAACCGCACCGAAGCCGCGGCGGCGGCGGCGCGTGCCAAGGTCGAGCTGGCCAGGACCGAGCTGGTGCGGGCCGAAAGGCTGTTTGCCGACCGGGCGATCGCCCAGCGCGAAGTCGACACCATGACGTCGAGCTTCAAGGAACTCGACGCCAGCGCGCGCGCCGCCGAAGCGCAGTTCGAGACGGCGAAACTGAACCTGAGCTACACGCGGGTGACTGCGCCCATCGACGGCCGCGTCGGCAAGGCCGAGATCACGCTGGGCAACCTGATCGACCCGGCCGCGGCCCTGACGTCCATCGTCTCCGACGACCGCATCTACGCCAGCTTCGATGGTGATGAAGCCACCTTCCTGCGCATCGGCTCGGCGGCGCGCCGGGGCCAGGCCATCGACGTGCGCGTGGGCCTGGCCAACGAGACCGGCTTTCCGCATGAAGGCAAGCTGGAGTTCGTCGACAACCAGCTGGACCCGCAAACCGGTGGCGTGCGCATGCGCGCCGTGTTCGCCAACCAGGACAAGACGCTGGCCCAGGGCCTCTTCGCGCGGGTGCAGTTGCAGGCCAGCGGCACGACGCAAGTGGTGCTCATCAACGAACGCGCCATCGGCACCGACCAGAGCCGCAAGTTCGTCTACATCGTGGGCGCCGACGGCAAGGCCGAGTACCGGCAAGTGACGCTGGGCCCGGTGGTAGACGGCTTGCGCGTGGTGCGCAGCGGCCTGAAGTCCGGCGACAACATCGTCGTCAACGGCCTCAAGCGCGTGCAGCCTGGCGCGCCGCTGGCGCCGCACATGGTGTCGATGGATTTCGACCCCGATGCCGCACTGGTCGACAAAGCCGGCGACGCCCAGAAGTCGGCTGCCGAAGCCGCACCCACCAAAGGCTGAACGTCATGAACTTCTCCAAATTCTTCATCGACAAGCCGATCTTCGCGGGGGTCTTGTCGATCGTCATCTTCGTCGCCGGCCTGATCGCGCTGTTCAATCTGCCGGTGGCCGAGTATCCCGACGTGGTGCCGCCCTCGGTCGTGGTGCGGGCGCAGTACCCCGGCGCCAACCCCAAGGTCATCGCCGAAACCGTGGCCACGCCGCTCGAGCAGCAGATCAACGGCGTCGACAACATGCTCTACATGTCGTCGCAATCCACGGCCGACGGCAACCTGATGCTGACCGTCACCTTCAAGATCGGCACCAAGGTGTCGCAGGCCGAAACCGATGTGCAGAACCGCGTCCAGCGCGCCCTGCCACGCCTGCCCGAAGAGGTGCGCCAGATCGGCGTCACCACCGTCAAGTCGTCGCCGAGCCTGACGATGGTCGTGCATCTGACCTCGCCAGACGGCAAATACGACGACCAGTACCTGCGCAACTATGCGCTGCTCAACGTGAAGGACCAGCTCGACCGCATCCCCGGCATGGGCACGGCGCAACTGAACGGCTCGGGTGACTACGCAATGCGCATCTGGCTCGACCCGGTGAAGATCGCCACGCGCAACATGACCACGGCGGACGTGACCAACGCCATCCGCGAACAGAACGTGCAGGTGGCCGGCGGCAGCATCGGCGCATCGCCGTCGAAGGACAGCCAGTTCCAGCTGACCGTGAGCACGCAGGGCCGGCTGCAAACGCCTGAGGAATTCGGCAACATCATCGTCCGCACCAACACCACCAATGCCGATGGCGCCTTGACCCGGCTGCGCGACGTGGCCCGCATCGAGCTGGGTGTGGACTCGTACAACCTGCGTGCACGGCTGGACAACAAACCGGCCGTGGCCATCGTCATCTTCGAAGCGCCGAACGCCAATGCGCTGCAGATGTCGGCCGACGTGCGCGCTCGGATGGAAGAACTGAAGAAGGACTTCCCGCCAGGGCTGGAATACAGCATCGTCTACGACACCACCCGTTTTGTGAACGAGTCCATCACGGCCGTCATCCACACGCTGCTCGAAGCCATCGCGCTGGTGGTGCTGGTGGTGATCGTGTTCCTGCAAAGCTGGCGCGCGTCGCTGATCCCGCTGCTGGCCGTGCCGGTGTCCATCATCGGCACCTTCGCGGTGATGCTGGGCTTCGGCTTCTCGATCAACACGCTGTCGCTGTTCGGCCTGGTGCTGGCCATCGGCATCGTGGTGGACGACGCCATCGTGGTGGTGGAAAACGTGGAGCGCAATATCTCGGGCGGGCTGTCGCCACGCGACGCCACGGCCCAGGCCATGAAGGAGGTCAGCGGCCCCATCATCGCGATCGCGCTGGTGCTGTGCGCGGTGTTCGTGCCGATCGCCTTCGTGCCCGGCTTGTCGGGCCAGTTCTACAAGCAGTTCGCGCTGACCATCGCCATCTCCACCGTGATCTCGGCGTTCAGTTCACTGACGCTGGCGCCGGCCCTGTCGGCCGCGTTGCTGAAGCCGCACGATGCGCCGAAGGACGCGCTGACCCGCGTCATCGACAAGCTGTTCGGTCGTTTCTTCGCCGCCTTCAACCGCTTCTTCGGCCGCTCGTCGGTGCGTTATGAAAACGGCGTGAAGGGCACGCTGCGTCGCAAGACCCTATCGGTGGCGATCTATGCCACGCTGGCCGTGTCGGCGGCGTTCATGTTCAAGGTGGTGCCGGCCGGCTTCGTGCCGCTGCAGGACAAGGGCTACCTGATCGACATCGCGCAGCTGCCCGATGCGGCCACGCTGGACCGCACCGATGCCATCATCCACCGCATGGGCAAGATCGCGGCCGAGACGCCCGGTGTCAGCGGTGCCGTGCAGTTCCCCGGCCTGTCGGTGAACGACTTCACCGCCTCGCCCAGCGCCGGCATCCAGTTCAGTCGGCTGGCCGACTTCGAAGACCGCGGCGGCAAGAACCTGTCGGGTCTGGCCATCGCCGCCGAGCTGAACAAACGCATGTCATCGATTGAAGACGCGTTCGTGCTCGTGGTGCCGCCGCCACCGGTGAGCGGCCTGGGCACCTTGGGCGGCTTCAAGCTGATGATCGAAGACCGCGGTGCGCTGGGCTATGACGCGTTGTTCAAGGCCACGCAGGAACTGCAGGCCCGGGCCCGCGCCACGCCGGAGCTGGCGGGTGTGTTCTCGAGCTTCCAGATCAACGTGCCGCAGCTGTTCGCCGACATCGACCGCGACAAGGCCAAGCAGCTGGACGTGCCGCTGCAGACCATCTACCAGACACTGCAGGTCAACCTGGGTTCGGTGTATGTGAACGACTTCAACCAGTTCGGCCGCACCTACCAGGTACGCGTGCAGGCCGACGCGCAGTTCAGGTCACGGGCTGAAGACATCGCCAGCCTGAAGGTGCGCAGCAACAAGGGCGACATGGTTCCGCTGTCGTCGGTGATGCGCGTGACCGACAGCTACGGCCCCGACCGCGTGCAGCGCTACAACGCCTACGTGGCCGCCGATCTGAATGGCGGCCCGGCACCCGGCTACTCGTCGGGCCAGGCCCAGGCCGCATTGGAAAAGCTGGCCAAGGAAGTGTTGCCCAAGGGCATCGCCTACGAATGGACCGACCTGACCTACCAGAAC
Source organism: Rhodoferax sp. (assembly GCA_028292305.1). GTDB lineage: Bacteria > Pseudomonadota > Gammaproteobacteria > Burkholderiales > Burkholderiaceae_C > Rhodoferax_B. The sequence goes on along the minus strand of JAQGMQ010000792.1, from coordinate 4,207 downwards.
ATCCTGGCCGGCAACACCCTGTACTACGTGTTCCCGCTGTGTGTGCTGCTGGTGTTCCTGGTGCTGGCCGCGCAATACGAAAGCTGGACCCTGCCGCTGGCCGTGATCCTGATCGTGCCCATGTCCATCCTGTGTGCGTTGCTGGGCGTGAAGCTGACCGGCGGTGACAACAACGTCTTCACCCAGATCGCGCTGTTCGTGCTGGTGGGGCTGGCGTCGAAGAACGCGATCCTGATCGTCGAGTTCGCCCGCGAGCTGGAAGACCACGGCCGCAGCATCGTGCAGGCGGCACTGGAGTCGTCGCGCCTGCGCCTGCGTCCGATCCTGATGACGTCGATCGCTTTCATCATGGGTGTGCTGCCGCTGGTGTTCTCGCACGGACCTGGCTCCGAGATGCGCCACGCCATGGGGGTTGCCGTGTTCGGCGGCATGTTGGGGGTGACCTTCTTCGGTCTGTTTCTCACGCCGGTGTTCTATGTGCTGATGCGCACGCTGGCCAAACGTCTTGAACGCAAGTCACCGGCCCAAGCCGCCGCCCAACTGCAAGGGAGCCACTGAAATGAAAACACCGATCCGAACCTCATTGCTGCCCCTGGCCGCCTCGCTCCTCGCCGCGCTGTTGCTGACGGCCTGCGCCGCGCCCGAGTTCCATCCACCCACGCTCGCCGTGCCCGCCGCCTACAAGGAGGCGCAGGCCCCGGCCGACGTGAAGATCGCGCCGGACGGCTCACGCTGGAAACAGGCGCGGCCTGCCGAGCAGCAGCCCCGGGGCGCCTGGTGGCTGGCCTTCCAGGACCCGGTGCTGAGCGACCTGGTCGACCAAGCCACGCGCAACAACGCCAACCTGGCCCAGGCCGCCGCACGCGTGAAGCAGGCGCGGGCCATCGCCGGTATCACCGAGGCCGATCTCAGCCCCCAGGTCGGGCTTGCGGCAGGCGCTCAACGCAGCCGTGCGTCATCCCAGCAGGCCGGCCTGCCCGATGGCACGCGGGCGGCGCCACAGACGTCCTATTCGGCGAAGCTGACGGCCAGCTACGAGGTCGATCTGTTCGGCCGGGTCTCGGCCAGCGTGGCCGCGGCGCGCGGCGATGCCGACACGGTGCAGGCCAACTTCAACTCGGTGCTGCTGTCGCTGCAGGCGGACGTCGCGCAAACCTACTTCAGGCTGCGCGCCACCGACGCAGAACTGGCCACCTTGGCGCAGACAGTTCATCTGCGCGAAGAAAACGTGAAGGTCAACCAGAGGCGTTTCGACCTGGGCGATATCGGCGAGTTCGACCTTTCCCGGGCAAAAACAGAACTGTCGACCTCGCGCGCCGAAGCCATTGGCCTGCAGCGCCAGCGCACCAGCGCTGAACATGGCTTGGCCGTGTTGCTGGGCACGCCTGCCGCCAGCTTCGCGGTCAGCGCCAATCCCATGGAGAACCTGGCTTCGCTGCCTTCCATTCCGGCGGGACTGCCCTCCACCTTGCTCGAGCGCCGGCCCGACATCACCGCCGCACAGCGCACCATGGAGGCATCGAACGCACGCATCGGCGTGGCGCGCGCCGCCATGTTCCCGGCGCTGGACATCGGTGGCTCCGCGGGCGGCGTGGCGGGTACCTTTGCGAACGTGTTCAAGCTCAGCGGCCAGTCGTGGTTGCTGGGGGCGCTGTTGTCCATGCCCGTGATCGATGGCGGCCGCAACCAGGCCAACGTGACGCGCAGCGAGGCCGTGCTGGAAGAGTCGGTGGCAGCCTACCGGCAGAGCGTGCTGGTGGCTTTCGCTGAAGTCGAAGACAACCTGGCCGGGCTGCGCATCCTGGCCGAGCAGGCCGCGGAAGTGGACGACGCGGTGCTGTCCGCGCGCCGCTCGGCCGCCCTGGCGCAGAAGCTGTATGACGCCGGCCGGTCCAGCTACCTCGACCTGCTGGACGCGCAACGCAACCTTTCGGCCGTGGAGCGCACCGCCGTACAGCTGCGCGGCAGCCAGGCCGCGGTCACGGTCGCGTTGATCCGTTCGCTGGGTGGAGGATGGGCCAACACCCAACAGGGATGACACCGTGCAAGCACCGGGAACTTAGCGCATACTTGTACTCTAAAGAGACATGAGGCACCGAGATGAAAAAATCAAAAGCTGAAACCGCCGAGACGCGCAAGCGCATCGTCGCCATGGCCGCGAAAGTGTTCCTCGAACACGGCATCGCGGCCACGGGCATTGCCGACATCATGAAAGAGGCCGGCCTGACGCAGGGCGGCTTCTACCGGCACTTCGAGTCGAAGGAGCAGCTGATCGCCGAGGCCAGCGAAGAGGCCTTCAACCAGATCGACGCGGTGCTCGGCCTCGCTGTCGCCGGCATGGGTCCCAGGCAGGCCTTCGACACCATCGTGCGCAAATATCTGCGGCAACGCCAGGGCACGGGCCCGCTGTGTCCGCTGGCAAGCCTGGGCAGCGAGCTGCCGCATTCCGACGCGCAGGTCAGGGCCATCGTCAACATCGCCCACCAGCGCATGGTGGCCAACCTGTCGGCCCTGCTGCGCCAGCTCGACATGGCAGAGCCCGCAGCGGTGGCCGACGCCGTGGTGTCCACCATGCTCGGCGCCGTGACCATCGCGCGGCTGGCGCAGACGGACGCCTCTGCCGAGTCGATTCTGGACAACGCCGAGCACACGATCGGTCTGTTGTTGCGGTCGAGTCCGAGGGTGGATGGCGCGAAGGCTGCGGTGCACCGATGAGCCCGTCTGCGCGTTGCGAAAGTCATCGGCGGCGTTGCGACCGGCCTGGGTCGCGCGCTAGAACTTGAAGACTTTGTAGCCCTCGCAGGTGAACGCCGCATGCTCGACAAACGCGGCCGGCCACGCGGCTGTGGCTGAGGGCTGCAGCAGGTACCAGCCTATCTTGCGCTCCGTGGCAAAGCTTTGGATCTGATCGCTTTGTGTCAGCGTCAGAAAGTGCTTCAGGTCTTCGAGTCTTTCCGCATGCTCCGGAGTGAGGCCGCCAAAGGTGCTGGAGCCCGCGAACAACTGACGCTCTGTGAGAGCCGTGAAGCCGAAACTGAGGTCGTTGTCGGACTCCTGCACCAGGTCGGTGGGAAGGCTGTTTTCCTTGATGAATTCTGCGGACTTCACCATGCAGACCGGCACCCCATTGAAGGCGCTGAATTTCACGTATGTGCGCGAAGGGAAAAGCTGCAGGTCTTTGGAGAACTGGCTCAGTGCCACCAGTGCGACCACGACGACGGCAAGAGCCGCGGTGCCAGCCCACCGCGTGGCCGGGGCGCGGTTGCGCCAGATCGCGTAGTACAAGCCACCTGCGGCCCATGCCGCTACCGCGAAATAGGCCCACACCAGGGGGCGGTTCAAGAGTTCATCGACCGTGCCCACCTGTTTGTCGTCCAGGGCGAGGCCCATGCCCATCACCAGGTAGTTGGCCACAATGATTACCGGGAACAACAGCGTGGCCCAAGGCGCCAGCCGCCTTGTCTTCCAGAAGGCGATGGGCGCCAGCAGCAACCACCAGCCAAAGGTGCACAGCAGCAGCAATGCCGCGGCGTACATGGCCATGACCGGTTTGTAGCCGCCTGTGCGCACCTTGGGCCTGAAGAACTCCTTCAACAGACCAGGGTCGAAGTCGCTGACCAGCTTGTTGATGTAGTAGCTGATTCCGCTGCCATCCAGGCGCATCACCGGAATGCGTGGATGGGACTGGGTGGCCCATATGGCGGCGACGAACACCACGATGAATACCGCGCCTATGACGACCCGCCACTTGACCTGAACGGACCTGTAGAACACGACCGGATACATCAGGATCAGGAATGCATTGGCGACGAAGATGTGGGCTTTGTAGAAAGCGCAGACCAGCAGAAACACATAGCCCAGAAGCACCAGCCCGATCTTTTCGCGGCGGCAGCCGAAGATCATGAAGATCCAGGCCAGTGCCACGGCTGCTATCCCGTACAACATGCCCAGGTTGATCTGGGCAATGAAGTTGTAGCTGAGGTAACGGTTCGCAAGACCTTGCTGATAGGCATCGGGCAAGACGACGACGGCTACTGTGGCTGCCACCGCGGGCCACACGCCCCAGAGTGTGGAGGCCAGGCAGAAAGCGGCGACGCCGGTGAGGAAGATGCCCACCGGCAATTGAAAGCCGGCGTAGAGGCTCATCGCCGAGGCCTTGGTGAACACCTGCGCCGCGGCGGGCGCGATGTAGCTCGCGAAATGGTAG
>JAQGMQ010000783.1 GCA_028292305.1 Rhodoferax sp. | reverse complement strand
TAAATGCGCCGAGGAGCGGAGGGTTTGGCGGATCAGGGCTGGCGTTGTTTGAGCGCAGCGAGTTTAGCCAGACCCCGCCAAACGCGAGCACCGCAGGTTCCCGCAGCGAAGCGCAGGGCGCAGTTAGCGGGGGCGCTTTCTTTTCGTGAGGTTTCTTGTGCGCACAAGAAATGTCACTCGCCCGCCGGTGCGACTACCGGCCAGCGACGTCAACAAACGTTGACAAATCAACCAGCCATGACAACCCGAAACAGACAATTCAACAAGCCGAGCACAACCGGACAAACCCACCACCAGCCCATCACCGCCCCGCCAACCCCTTCCACAACATATAACCCGCCAACAAATAAAGAATGCTCGCAAACACCCGCTTCAACCTCTTCACAGGAAGACGATGCGCAGCCTTCGCCCCCACCGGCGCCGTAAAAACACTGCACACCGCAATCACCCCCAACGCCGGCAACCACACATAACCCAGCGACCCGGCAGGCAAGCCTTCAACCCGCGTGCCGCTCACCACATAACCCAGCACATTGGCTACGGCAATCGGAAACCCCAGCGCCGCGCTGGTCGCCACCGCGTTGTGCATCGCCACGTTGCACCAGGTCATGAACGGCACGCTGATGAACCCGCCGCCCGCGCCCACCAGGCCCGACAGAAAGCCGATGAATCCGCCCGCCGCCAGCTGCCCGGCCGTACCCGGCATCTGCCGCGTCGGCGCGGGTTTCTTGTCGAGGAACATCTGGGTCGCCGAGAAGCCGACGAACAGGCCGAAGAAGAGCGCCAGCGACGAACCCTTGAGCAGGGCGAACACGCCCAGGCTGGCGACGATGCTGCCGATCACAATGCCGGGTGCGAGCCGGCGCACGATGTCCCAGCGCACCGCGCCGCGTCGGTGGTGGGCACGCACGCTGGCGATCGAGGTGAACATGATGGTGGCCATGGACGTGGCGATGGCCATCTTCACGGCCAGGTCGGGCCCGACGCCGTGGCTGCCCATGAGGTAGGTGATGAACGGCACCATCAGCATGCCGCCACCGATGCCCAGCAGGCCGGCGAGGAAGCCGGAGCCGAGTCCGAGCAGTGCGAGTTCCAAAACGAGAGCAGGGTCCAGGCTCATCTTGTTTTTATCGTCGAGTCGGCCGCCGAAGCCAGAGCCGCGGACCTGGAGAGGCCAGGCCGGGCCGTTGATGTAGGTGTCTGCGAATGATCCACCGGACCGGCATCTGAACCGGGGTTCAGGTGGGCCAGGTCAACCTGATGTTGGGTTCATCTAACGCGAGATGATCACGCTCACCAAGTGATGTTCCGAGCCCGGGCTCATGGAGCATTGGTTCAAGAAATATAAAGCCCGGCGGGTTCGCAGACGTCTTTATTGTAGGCCCATGCGCGGCGTGCAGCGCAAATAAACCGGGCTTTACGCCTGTCGCCGGTGCGGTGATTGCACCGGCGGTTGACAAACTTAAATCAGGCGCCCGTCGTCGCTCAGGGCGTCGTCGAGCCGCGCCAGCAATGAGCTCAACTGTGCGTCGCCGTGTTCGGCAAAAGCCGGTGTGGCCGGCGCGGCAGGTGTTGATGGCGCCGCATGCGCAGGCGCGCTGGTCACCGGCAGCGGCGGGGCCGCGGCCACGGTTTCGGCTTTGTCGTCCGACAGGTCGAACGCCAGGTTCAACGCGGCCAGCACGGCGATGCGGTCGCGTGCCTTGACCTTGCCCGCATCGCGGATGGCGCACATGGCGGCGTCGACTTTTTGCACCGCGGCCTGCAGCCGGGCCTCGCCGTTTTCGGGGCAGCCGAGCCGGTAGCTCTGGCCCATGATCTGCACTTCGAGCTGGTTCATTGGGTGTCCTTGCGCGGGGCCGGCCGCACCACCGGCGGCGCGCCGACTTCGGGCAGCCGCTCGAGCAGCGCGTCGATGCGCGCACGGGCCGCGCCGAGGCGCGACTTCAGCGAGTCGCGTTCGTGGACCAGCACCGTCACCTGCTCGGTCAGCAGGGCGTTGGTGCGTTGCAATTCGTGGTAGCGCACCAGCAGCCGTTCGGTGCGCTCCGCAATCTGTTCGATTTGGGTAGGTTGGGCCATACAGAGCCACATTGTAGGGTTCGCGCGACCCCGCCGCCCTGTAAAATCGCCGCGTTGGTGCTCGCGGCGTGGTTCACAGGCCGCAGTTCAACGGGAAGCAGGAGGGCGCCTCGAGAACATGTTTCTCGATGCCTTGCCTGCGCTGCCCCCGCAACGGTCAAGCGGACGAGATGGTCACACCATCTCCGCTTCCATCAATCAGCCACTGGGTGTACTTCGAACACACACCTGGGAAGGCGATGGGAGTTTTCCGTCAGCCCGGATACCGGCCAACACCGTGGCCGCGCCGTCTTCTCGCAAGGAAGCAGCGCGGCCGTTACGCCCACCACCGGCGGGGAAGCCGGTGCGGGCCTTGTTTGTACGACCCCATCACATGAAAAACTGTCTCTCCGTCTGGCGCCTGGCGGCGCTTCCCCTGGCCCTGGCCGCCGCATGGCCGGCGCTTGCGCAAACCCCTGCCGAGCTGAAGCAAACCGTGGTCACCGCCACGCGCAGCGAACAAAATCTGGCCGACCTCGTGGCCGACGTGTCCATCGTCGACCGCGACACCATCGAGAAGAGCGGCGCGGTCGGCGTGGCCGACGTTCTGGCGCGGCTGCCTGGCGTGGAGATCACCCGCAACGGCGGCCAGGGCACCAACACCAGCGTGTTTCTGCGCGGCGCCGAGTCGCGCTTCACGGCCGTCTACATCGACGGCATCCGCGTCGACTCGCAGTCCACCGGCGGTGCGCTCTGGGAACAGATCCCGCTGTCGCGCATCGACCGCATCGAAGTGCTGCGCGGCCCGGCCGCCGCGGTCTACGGCTCGGACGCCATCGGCGGCGTGATCCAGCTGTTCACCAAGAAGGGCGAGGGCAAGCCCGCGCCCACCGTGGGCATCGGCTTCGGCAGCCGCGGCACACGCACGGCGGATGCCGGCGTGAGCGGCAGCGCGGGTGCAGTCGACTACACGCTCGGCATCTCCGACGAGCGCAGCGACGGCTTCAACGCACGCCCGATCGCCACGGTCAACCCCGACGATGACGGCTACCACCGCACCTCGGGCAACGCCCGCGTCGGCCTGCAGATCGACGCCCGCCAGCGCATCGAAGGCACGCTGCTGGCCAGCAACCTGAAGTCGCAATACGACACCAGCCTGAAAGCCGACGACCGCAGCTACAACCAGCTGCGCACCGCCGGCCTGGCCTGGCTGTCGAAGTGGAGCGAAACCTATTCGACGCGGGTGCAGGTCAGCGAGTCGACCACGCAATACAGCACGCGGCCTTCGGTCTATCTCACCGAAACCCAGCTGCGCAACTACCTGTTCCAGAACGAATACCGGCTCGGCGCCAACCTGTTCACCGTGGCCCTCGAGCGCCGCGAAGACCAGCTGCAGAACCCGACCGGCACGGCGCCCATCGACCGCGACCGCTCGCAGACCGGTGTGGCGCTGGGCTATGGCTACTCGGCCGGCGCGCACAGCGTGCAGGTCAATCTGCGCCGCGACAAGGACAGCGAATTCGGCAACAAGACCACCGGCAGCGCCGCCTACGGCCTGGCCATCACGCGCCAGCTGCGGGCCACGCTGTCGGCCGGCACCTCGTTCCGCGCGCCCACGCTGTACCAGCGCTTCAGCGAATACGGCAAGGGCAGCCTCGACGCCGAGACCGGCCGCAACATCGAAGCCGGCCTGCGCTGGACCGAAGGCACGAGCAGCGTCGGCGTGGTGGCCTACCGCAACCGCGTGAAGAACCTGATCATCTTCGGCGGCGCGGGCGGTTGTGCGTCGGCGTTCGGTTGTTATGCCAACGTGGGCCGTGCCGAATACGAAGGCGTGACGCTCAGCGCCAGTCACCGCATCGCCGACGTGGCGCTGCGTGGCTCGGTCGACTTCCAGGACCCGCGCGATCTGGATTCGGGCCTGATGCTGGCCCGCCGCACCAAGCGCCATGCGTCCTTCGGCGCCGACACCAACATCGCCGGCTGGACGGTGGGCGCCGAAGCGCAGCTGTCGGCAAGCCGCTTCGACACGGCCGCCAACACCACCGTGCTCGGCGGTTATGGCGTGGTCGGCCTGTATGCCAACACCAGGCTGGCGCGCGACTTCACCTTGCTGGCGCGTGTCGACAACGTCGGCGACAAGCAGTACCAGACCGCGCGCACCTATGCGCAGGAAGGCCGCAGCTTCTACGTGGGCCTGAAATGGGCGCCGCAGTAACGCCACCACTGCGTCATGATGTCCGCCATGGATGACATGCGCTGCCCCGCGGTGCTGGTCGCCGCGCCGGCCTCCGGCCAGGGCAAGACCACGGTCGCCTCGGCCTTGGCGCGGCTGCACACGCGGCAGGGGCGGCGCGTGGCGGTGTTCAAGTGCGGGCCGGATTTCCTCGACCCTTTCTGGCTGAGCCTGGCCGCCACCCCGGTCGGTGAAGCCGCCGCGCCGGTGCACCAGCTCGACC
>JAQGMQ010000737.1 GCA_028292305.1 Rhodoferax sp. | reverse complement strand
CATCAATTCAACCAACTGGTCGGCGGTGAGCTGGTTCAACGCCAGGTATTCGTTGAACACGAATTTCTTGTAGCCCTCGACCCCGAAGTCGTCAAAGCCGAAGTCGCGCTCGGCGCCATCGATCGGGCCTTCGTGGGCCTGGATGACCGACCACAGGGCGTCGTTGTCGACCAGCAGGTGGTGCCAGGGCACGTCGTCGTAACGGCGCAGGTGCGAGCCGAACGCCGAGAAATACAAAGGCTCGATCTGCAGGAAGAAGAAGCCGCCAGGCTCCAGCGTTGCATAGAGATCGCGGGCGATCGGCAGCAGCTGGTCCTTCTGGATGTGCTCGAAGGTGGACCAGCTGAAGATGCCGTTCGCCTTGACCCGGCCTTCGAGTTTGGCCGAAGGTTGGATCGTCTCGAACCGCAGCCCGGGCGGCAGGCGCCGCAGCCCGAGCTGCTCTTTGGCGATGCGCGGCAGCTTGGCGTATTCGGCGCGTATGTCGATACCATGGATCGATGTGGCGCCATGGCGCAGCGCCAGGCCCAGGTCGGTGATGCCGTCGCCACAACCGAAGTTCAGCAGGCGTGCCGTCTTCAGATCCATCACCGATCCGAGCCAATGGTTGACGACGTCGGTGGCGTAGTCGAAGTGGGAGCGAAACCATTCGTCCGAGATGTGGGTCGCGCTCCAGGGCGCCGGGCCCAGCAGCTTGTGCGATAGGCGATTGAAAAACGTCATGCGGTAGGAGTGTGGAGGCAGCGCAGAGGGGAATGGACGAAGACTCGGCGCATCAGCCGTGTGGTCGTTGCACGACGTAGGCGTCCTGGTGGTTCCAGAATTGCAGCGGCAGCTTGTGGATCAGCTTGTCGGCGCCGAGGGTCTCGGCGATGCGGTCGAGCACGAAGGCTTCCGACGTGAAGGCCGTGCCGTATTCCTGCGCGTCGATGGCCAGCGATTCACTGGAGGGTGCAAAGAAGAAGCCTTCCGCGTCGAGTGTCACGTTGTCGTGCCGCGCTGCCTTGATTCCGTGGCAAGAGAAAACCAGCAGCCCGCCGGGTGCGAGGGCCTCGTACAGGCGCCTCAGCCAACGGCTCCAGGTGCGCCTTGGCAGGTGGCTGAACAGCGACAGCACGAACACAACGTCATAACTTTCAGGCCAGACGACGTCCTCCGGCACGGTGGACGACAGGAAGCCTTTGGCGCCCAGAGTCCGCTGGCCGAAGTCAACGGCGTCGGACACGACGTCTGAAATAGTGACCCGCTCCGCGCCGAGTACCTTGACAAGATGCCGGGTAAAGCGGCCGTGTCCGCTGGCGAATTCCAGGAACTGGCCCGTGCGCAGCAACGGCCGGTCGACCGCCTCGAGCAGCACCATCAGCTCTGCCAAGGTGCGCCAGCCGTCGGCCAGGTAGTCCCGCAGCGGGTTGGTGCTGGTGGGGTGACCGGCGAAGAAGCGGAAGATGTCGTCGGCCGGCGCGATCTCGCAGTTCAGGCCCAACATCTGCCGGAACGAACCGGTGAGGTCGTGCTGCTCGATCAGGTTGTGCGCGGCAAGGCGGGTCGTTGAATCGTTCAGCGCCTGGCGCAAGGCTGTGGCGGCGGGGTCGCGTTGTCCGTCTTGAAGCAGCGATTGCCCAAGGGCGAGCCATTCGGCGGAGGATTTTTGAAGAGACGAAGAGTCAGCCATACGGTACCAAAATCAAGACGGCGAGCGCGTCGCCGTCAACTACGGAAGGGGCCATTGGCAGGCGCCCTGCCCGGGCCAAGAAAAGGCCCACTAACGATTATTCCCAACGGTGCGGCAAGCGCACCAGACCCGGCATCAGCTTGGGCGAGACGTGTTTGAAATGCAGGAACTGGAACCACTGATCGTAAACGACCAGCCCGCTTTCATCGAACAGGAAAGCACTGACGACATAGTCGCCACTGTGCAAAGGCAAGTCGGGGAAGGTGAGGATGGATTGCCAGCGCCCGTCTTCGAGCTGCACGGGAAAGGCGCCCTCCTCGTGGGTGGCGAGCGACGTGATGCCCACGCCGTGGGACTGTTCGATCATGAAGCCGATGTTCGGGCGCTCGCTGCCGCGACCGCGGGCAATGATGGTGGCCACGAGATCGCGGCTGTTCAACAGCGCCGGCTCGCCCTCACCCAGGTTGGCCAATGTGACGGAGAGAATCGTGGCGGAGCCGTCATCGGCAGCGGGTGGCGGTGGCACAGCACTTGGGTCCGCGATCGGCATTGAGGCGTCTGCCGCACCGTCGTCGGAACCGGCCGTTGTCGCCGTCGATGCGGCGGAGTCTTCGGCGTCATCGATGCTGGTCGGCCCTTCTGCTGCGTGTTCACTCACCGCATGGTCCGCCTGGATTTGTGTGTCCAGCGCGTTGCGCATGCGCGTGTGCACGTCATAGGCGCCCAACACCGGCTCGGTGGGCCCGAACGCCTTCACCTGCCCGCCGTCGAGCCACAGTGCCTGGTCGCACAGGTGGCGGATGTGGTACGGGCTGTGCGAACAGAAGAGGATGGTGCAGCCGCTGCTGCGAAACGCCATGATGCGCTCGACGCATTTCTTCTGGAAATGCTGGTCGCCCACCGCCAGCGCTTCGTCGATGATCAACACATCGGGCCGGACCGCCGTAACCAACGCGAAGGCCAGCCGCACGGCCATGCCGGACGAATAGGTCTTGACCGGGCGGTCCATGGCCTCGCCCAGTTCGCAGAATTCGACGATGCTGGCTTCCAGCTTGGCCATCTCGGCGGCATCGATGCCGATCAGGCTGCCACCGAAGTAGAGGTTGTCGCGGCCGGTGAAGTCGGGGTGAAAGCCGGCACCGAGTTCCAAGATGGCGGTAACCCGGCCCACCCGTTCTATAGAACCCGCACTCGGCTGCAAAGTGCCCGCCAACAGCTTGAGCAGCGAACTTTTGCCGGCGCCGTTGTCGCCAATCACACCGATGCATTGGCCGCGCTGCAGGTCGAACGAGACGCCTTGCAGCGCCCAGTGGCTGCGGTAGGTGGTCTTGCCGGTGAGCACGGCCTTCAGGCGGTGCCGCGGCGACGGGTAAAGCCGGTATTCCTTGCCCAGGTTGCGGACGCGGAGGACAGGCGCTGCGTCGTGCGCGGTCATAACCAGTCCACCAATTGGTCGCGGCTGCGGGCAGCCACCACGTTAAGGACGGCCGCGATCACGACCAGCCACACGGCCGTGACGACCCATACGCTGGCGGGTGGCCAAGCGCCTTGCAGCAGCACTTCCTGGTAGCCCTGGACCAGGGCTGTCATCGGGTTCAGCCACAGCACCCAGCGCCATCTTTCGGGGAAAAGGCTCATGGGGAAGAGGATGGGCGTGAGGTAGATGCCGACGGAGAGCAGGAAGCCGACGACCTGTACCGTGTCGCGCAAGGCTGCAGCCAGGATGGCCAGCAGGTAGCCGAGCAGGAGGCACACGGCAAGCTGCAAGGCCAGAAGCGGCAACATGGCGAGCAATGCGAGATTGAAGTGATGCAGCGGTGTGTAGGCCAATGCGATCAGAAGTAGCAAGGGCCCAAAGATCACGCCGCTGGCCAGCACAGCGCGGGCCGTGAACAGCACGGGCGGCAACGGGTTCTTCTGAAGCAGCGGCCCAGCTTCGATCAGGCTGGTCATGCCGCGAGATACGGCGTCACAAAACGCCATCCAGGGCAATGCGCCGACGACCAGGAAGGTGCCCACCGCGTGTGACGACGCGCCCGTTCCGGTACGCATGGAGAACACGACGTCGAAGACGAGGTAGTAGGCGGCAACCGTCAGCAGAGGTTGCAGATAGGGCCAGAGAAGGCCTACGGCCGTTCCTGCGTGGCGCGCTGCAACTTCGCGCTGGGTGAGAACCCAGACTAGCGACCGCGCATTCCAGACAGCCCGTATTTCACTTAAAAGAACTGTCATTCCCAGGAAACTTATTAATGTCCCGCTGAACATCCTATTCAGCACCGTGATAGAGCGGCGGTTCGCGTGGGTTATAGGAACCTGAAAGGCTCGATGTGCTGCACGGAATCAAGCCAAACCGACAATAGGAAACAGCCGGCTTGGGAGTGCCCAATGCAAGGCCGTATCACTTCCCGGATGTCGGGAAACTTTTGGAGTACGCCTCAATGGCCGCGCTGTTGATCTTGGCGCTTTCGACAATCGCTTGTGCTTCGGCAACCCGGGCGTCTTGCGTCACCTTTGTTTGTATCTCCTTGACCAAACCATCTTTTACCTCTGCAAAAGGTTGAATGCCCGCAGCACGTTTTTCTTCGAGTTGGAGAATATGGAAACCGAATTTGGTCTCAACGATTGGACTGAATTCGCCAGGTTTCACCATTGCGAAGGCAGCCGATTCAAATTCCGGCAGCATGCGACCACGGGCAAAAAATCCAAGGTCACCGCCCTTCGACGCAGTGCCCTGATCGATCGAATTCGCCTTCGCCAGTTCGACGAAATCAGCACCAGAACGCAGTTGGGCCAACAGGCCCTCCGCTTTCGTACGGGCGCCAGGTTCTTTGGAGTCCACAAGGATGTGGCGGATTCGGATCTGGTCCGGCGTTTTGAATCGATCGGGGTTGGCCTGGTAAATCGCGCGAGCTTGAGCTTCGAGCGCCGACGTACTGACTGTGTTTTTCTTGTCCATCTGCGCCAAGTAAGCATCCGACAGAATTTTGTCCCGCGCAACGGCGAGTGCCGACTGCACCTCGGTGGCTTTATCAAGCCCCTGCTTTGACGCGTTTTCGGCCATCACGCGTCGGACATATAGATTGGTTCCGATCTGCTGCACAGTCTGCGCGCGAGATAACACACTTGCTCGCATTTCTTCTGGCATCCGCAATGAATCAGCTTGAACATCATCAACGGTGACCTTCGCCTGCGGCCCCTCAACGAACACCATAGGGTCGGCAAAAGCCTGCTGAGCTGTAAGCGCCAGTATGCACGTCGAAAAAATTGCAGGACGCAACGCGGAAGA
>JAQGMQ010000731.1 GCA_028292305.1 Rhodoferax sp. | reverse complement strand
CCGCTGCCGGTGCGCCGCTCGCTTCGAGCCTGCCGCCCGGCGCCGCCAACGTGGGCGCATCGCTTGATTTCTATCGGCCGTGGCGCAACCGTTTCCTCACGCCCGAGCAGCGCACCCGGCTCGCCGGTCAGGCCGAGCCGGCGCTGGTGCAATCGGCCATGGCCGCGTTATACCGGCCGGGCATGGGCGCCAAGCTGTCCGACTGGATCAGCGACCCGCTGGCCCTGTGGCCCGAGTGGTGGGCGGCCCGTTCCAGCGAGAGCCGCGCCCGCCCGCGCGACGGTGATCTGTGGCTCAGCGGCGAGGGCCTGGAGTGGGTGGTGTTGCCGCTCGAGATCACAGGCTCGGCCTTCGCGCTCAGCGGCAACGCGGTGTATGGCGAGGCGCTGGACCAGGCCGGCGCGGCCGCCCGCCAAGCCGTGCCCGGCGCGCGTTTGCTGGCGGCCGGTGTGCCACTGCATGCCGAGGCCGCCGCGGTGCAGGCCAGCCGCGAGATCAACACCATCGGCTGGGGCTCGCTGGCCGCCGTGCTGCTGCTGGTGTGGCTGGCGTTTCGTTCCTTCCGGCCGATGCTGCTGGTGGCGCTGTCGCTGGGCGTGGGCACGGCCACGGCGGTGTCCGTCACGGCCTGGGTCTTTGGCGAGGTGCACCTGCTGACCCTGGTTTTCGGCGCCAGCCTGGTCGGCGTGGCCGAGGACTACGGCATCCACTATTTCGCGATGCGCCAGGCCCAGCCGGGCGCGTCGCCACGCAAGCTCATGCGGCATCTGCTGCCCGGCCTGGCCTTCGCGCTGCTGACCAGCGTGCTGGCCTACCTGGTGCTGGGCGTGGCGCCGTTCCCCGGCCTGCGGCAGATGGCGTTGTTCTCAGCCGTGGGCCTGGTCGCGGCTTTCCTCACGGCGGCCTGCTGGTTCCCCTGGCTCGACCGCGGCAACGTGCCACCCTCGCGCTTCGCCGACGCGGTGGCGGCCAGCCTGACGCGGTGGCCACGGCTGCGCTGGCCGGCATGGGCGTGGGCGCTGCTGCTGGCCGCCACCGCCATCGGCTGCTGGCAACTGCGCAGCAGCGACGACCTGCGCCAACTGCAGGGCTCGCCACCGGCGCTGGTGCAGGCGCAGCTGGAAACCGGCCGGCTGCTCGGCCTGCCGGGAGTGGCCCAGTTCTACCTGGTGCGCGGCGGCAACGCCGAACAGGTCTTGGCGCGTGAAGAAGCGCTCAAGACCCGGCTCGACACGCTGGTGGGCGCAGGCCTGCTCACGGGTTACAGCGCGGTCTCCGACTGGGTGCCGTCGCCGGCCCGCCAGGAGGCCGACGCGCAACTCACGGCCAGGGTCGAATCGGCCGTGCTGGCCGGCGTCGGCCGCATCCTCGGCGAGCAACTGGCCCGGCCCGGGTTCGCATCCAGGCCACTCACGCTGGCCGATTGGCTGGCCAGCCCGGTGTCGGCGGCCGGCCGCAACCTCTGGCTTGGCGACGTCAACGGCGCCATGACCAGCGTGGTGATGCTCAGGGGCCTGCGCGACGTGTCCGTGTTGCCGCAGCTGGCAGGCGCGGCCGATGGTTTGGAAGGGGTGCGCTGGGTCGACAAGGTGGCCGAGATTTCCTCGCTGCTGGGCCGCTACCGCGTGGCCATGACGGGCCTGCTGGTGGCGGGCCATGGGCTGGTGTTCTTCCTGCTGTGGCTGCGTTACCGTGGCCGCGCCTGGCGCGCCTGGCTGCCCACCTTCATGGCCACGGTGCTGACGCTGGCGCTGCTGGGTTGGTTGGGCCAGCCGCTGCAGCTGTTCAACGTGCTGGCGCTGTTGTTGTTGCTCGGCATCGGTGTCGACTACGGCATCTTCCTGCTCGAGCATGAAGGCGACGGATCGGCCTGGCTGGCTGTGGTGCTGGGGGCCGGCAGCACCTGGCTGGCCTTCGGCCTGCTGGGCTTGTCGAGCACACCGGCACTGCGCGCCTTTGGCCTGACCCTGTTGTTCGGCATTGCGCTGGTCTGGGGGCTGTCGCCGTGCCTGCGTGCGGCCGACGCCAAGCTTCCAACCGGGGAGGTCAGTGCATGAGTGACAGCCGACACCCTGCTCGCCGGGCTTTGATCACACTGCTGCTGGCGGCCTCAACCGGGCTGCTGCCGTCGTGCGCGACCTTGCCGACGCCCGTGCCAGGAACGCTGACGTTGCGGCTCAGCCCGGCGTCGCTCGGGCGGCCGCTGGCCTTGCAGCAGCAGTTGACGGTCAACGCCCGCGGACAAGTGCACCGCTTCGACGTGTTTCTGGAAGCCGACAATGAAACGGTGCGGCTGGCCGTGCTCAACCTCGGCCAAACCGTGGCGCGGCTCGATTGGGACGGCACCAGCCTGATGCAGACCAAGGCCGCCTGGTGGCCTGCGGCCGTGAGCGGCGAACGCGTGCTCAGCGACCTGCAGCTCATGCTCTGGCCTACGGCCGTGATCGCCGCCGCCCTGCCACGCGGATGGTCGCTGGACGAGGCCACGCCGGGCCAGCGCACGCTGCGCCAGGGCCGCGACACCGTGGCCACCGTGACCTTCGTCTCGGCCACCGTGTCCGCACTGGCGCAGCTGCGCGAGGGCTACACCATCCGCGTCGAATCGCGCGTCATCGGGGCGCCGCCATGACCGCCGTCTACCTCAACGCCATGGGCGTGGTCTGCGCGCTGGGCCAGGGCGCCGCGGCTGTGCGGGCCGGGCTGTTTGCGCCTGCGCCTTCGGGCCTGGTCGAGACCACGCACTACAGCCCTGGCCGGCCCCTGCACCTGGGTTGCATTCCAGGCGATGTGCCGGCCTTGCCCGCCACCCTGCCGCTGCGCTTCCAAAGCCGCAACAACGCCTTGCTGCTGGCGGCGCTGGCCGAACTGCGCGCACCCGTGGAGGCCGCCATCGGCCGCTACGGCCCGACGCGCGTGGCCGTGGTGCTGGGCATCAGCGCCGCGGGGCTGGAGGAGGGCGCCCGCGCCGCGCGGCAACTGGCCGCCGACGGGCGTTGGCCTGCCGACTACGACTACGCGCAGCAGGAGATGGGCAATGGCGCCGCGTTCCTGGCCCACGCCCTGGGCATCCGCGGGCCGAGCCATGTGATCTCCACCGCCTGCTCGTCCAGCGCCAAGGCCATGGCCTCGGCCGCGCGGCTGCTGCGCGCGGGCTTCGTCGATGCGGTGGTGACCGGCGGCGCGGACGCGTTGTCGGCCTTCACGGTGGCCGGCTTCAGCGCGCTCGATGCGGTCAGCGCGGCGCGCTGCAACCCCTTGTCGGTCAACCGCAGCGGCATCAACATCGGCGAGGCCGCGGCCCTGTTCCTGATGACGCGCGAGGCCGGCCCGGTGCGCCTGGCCGGCTGGGGCGAAAGCTCGGACGCGCACCACATGTCGGCACCCGAGCCCACAGGCCGCGGCGCCATCGCCGCCATGCGCCAGGCACTGGCAAGGGCCGACATCGCGCCGGCACAGATCGACTACGTGAACCTGCACGGCACCGGCACCCAGCAGAATGACGCCATGGAAGCCCTGGCTGTCGCCGAGGTGCTGGGCTGCGACGTGCCCACCAGTTCCACCAAGCCGCTGACCGGCCACGCCCTGGCGGCCGCGGGTGCGGTGGAGGCCGTGCTGGCCTGGCAAACCCTGGTGGACAATGCGGCCGGCCTCCTGCCGCCCCACTGGTGGGACGGCTGCCGCGATCCGGCGCTGGCCCCGATCACCGCGGTGGCACCCGGCGACAGCGCGACGCGCCCACCGAAATACGTGCTGAGCAATTCGTTCGCGTTCGGCGGAAGCAACGCCTGCCTCATCCTGGCAGGCGCATGAAAAGAATCTATGAGCGAACTATCGGTTGAGACCCTGATTCCCCACCGCGGCGCCATGCGCCTGATCGACCGCATCGTGCGGCTCGACGGCGACGATGCCGTGGCCGAGACCGACGTGGCCATCGACGGCATCTTCGCCACCGACGGCCGGGTGCCCGCCTGGGCCGGCATCGAGTACATGGCGCAGACCGTGGCCGCCTGGTCGGGTGCGCGCTCGCGGCTGGCGGGTGGCCCGCCGCGTCTCGGTTTGCTGCTGGGCAGCCGCCGCTACATCGCGCATTGCGCGGGCTTCACCTGCGGCGTCACGCTGCGCATCGAGACCCGTTGCGAGTTGATCGGTGCCAACGGCCTGGGCCTGTTCGCCTGCCGCATCCTGCGTGGCGACGAGCCGCTGGCCGAGGCCACCATCTCGGTGTTCGAGCCGGACGATGCGATGGCCTTCCTGGCTGGAGAAAGTGCATGAACAACAACACCGTACTGGTGACCGGCGCCAGCGGCGGCATCGGCCAGGCCATCGCGCTGCGCCTGGCCCGGGCTGGCCACGACATCGTCGTGCACTGCCGGAGCAACGTGGCCAAGGCCGAGTCCATCGCCGATGACATCCGCGCGCTGGGCCGTGCCGCGCGCGTGATCCGTTTCGACGTAGCCGACCGCGCCGAGGCCGGCGACGTGTTGAACGCCGACATCGAAGCCCACGGCGCCTATTTCGGCGTGGTCTGCAATGCCGGCATCGCCCGCGACAACGCGTTCCCGGCCATGACCGGCGACGAATGGGACAGCGTGATCCACACCAACCTCGACGCCTTCTACAACGTGCTACATCCGGTGGTGATGCCCATGGTGCGCCGGCGCAGCCCCGGGCGCATCGTCACGCTGGCCTCGGTGTCGGGCCTCATGGGCAACCGCGGGCAGACCAACTACAGCGCCGCCAAGGCCGGCATCATTGGCGCCACCAAGGCGCTGGCGATCGAGCTGGCCAAGCGCGAGATCACCGTCAACTGCGTGGCACCTGGCCTGATCGACACCGAGATGGTGCCGGCCGAGGTGCTCACCGAAGCGCTGAAGATGATCCCGCTGCGCCGCATGGGCACGCCCGCCGAAGTCGCCGGCCTGGTGGCCTTCCTGATGGGGCCGGAGGCGGGCTACATCACGCGCCAGGTGATCTCGGTGAACGGGGGGATGGTCTGATGGCCGCGTTGAAACGTGTCGTTCTGACCGGCGTCGGCGCCTTGAGCCCGCTGGGCCATGACTGGCCCACCGTACGGGCCCATCTGCGCAGCCTGCGCAACGCGGTGCAGGTGATGGACGACTGGGCCGCCTTCGAAGGGCTCAACACCCAGCTCGGCGCGCCGGCCAGGCCGTTCGACCTGCCGGCCCACTACAACCGCAAGTCCATGCGCAGCATGGGCCGTGTGGCGCTGATGGCCACCCGTGCCAGCGAGCTGGCCCTGGCCGACGCCGGCCTCAGCGGTCATCCGCTGGTGACTGGCGGCGGCATGGGCATCTCGTACGGCTCTTCGGCGGGCACGCCGGCCGCCATCGGCGACTTCGGCCGCATGATCGCCGGCAAGAGCACCGAGGGCATCAACGCCAACACCTACATCAAGATTATGTCGCACACGGCGGCGGTGAACATGGGCGTGTTCCTCGGGCTCACCGGCCGCATCATCACCACCTCCCGCGCCTGTGCCTCGGGCAGCCAGGGCATCGGTTATGCGTACGAAACCATCCAGGCCGGCAAGCAGGTGGCCATGCTCGCGGGCGGCGCCGAGGAGCTCGACGCCACCGAGGCGGCGGTGTTCGACACGCTGTTCGCCACCAGTGTGAAGAACGACGCGCCCGCCCTCACGCCGCGGCCCTTCGACAGCAGCCGCGACGGCCTGGTGCTGGGCGAGGGCGCCTGCACGCTGGTGCTCGAAGAGTTGCAGCATGCCCAGGCCCGCGGCGCGCGCATCCTGGCCGAAGTAATCGGCTTCGGCACCAACAGCGATGGCACCCATGTCACCCAGCCGAGCCCGACCACCATGGCCGCGGCGATGCGGCTGGCGCTGGACGCGGCCGGCATCGCGGCCACGCAGATCGGCTATGTCAACGCCCATGGCACGGCCACCGAGCAGGGCGACATCGCCGAGTCGGTGGCCACCCTGAGTGCGCTCGGGGGCCACGTGCCCATCAGCTCGCTGAAGAGCTACATGGGCCACACGCTGGGGGCCTGCGGCGCGCTGGAAGCCTGGATGACGATCGAGATGATGCGCGAAGGCTGGTTCGCGCCGACGTTGAACCTCGCAACGCCAGACCCGCGCTGTGCGCCGCTCGCCTACATCATGGGCGCGGGGCTCGACCTGCAGACCGACACGGTGATGAGCAACAACTTCGCGTTCGGCGGCATCAACACCTCGCTGATCTTTCGCCGCTGGGTGGGCTGATCTATGGCGGTCCCGGCGCCGCAAGTCTTCATGGCGCTCGGCTGTGTGGGGCCGCTGGCCGCAGCGGCACCGCCTGACCTGGGGTGGCTGTCGGATCCTGAAGCCGGACGCCTGGCGGCGATGTCGGCACCCTCGCGCCGCGCCCAATTCATCGGCGCGCGCTGGTTGTTGCGGCGTG
Source organism: Rhodoferax sp. (assembly GCA_028292305.1). Classification (GTDB taxonomy): domain Bacteria; phylum Pseudomonadota; class Gammaproteobacteria; order Burkholderiales; family Burkholderiaceae_C; genus Rhodoferax_B. The sequence goes on along the minus strand of JAQGMQ010000731.1, from coordinate 2,673 downwards.
TGCTGGCCATCGCTTACGGCGGCGACCCGGCCACCGATTGGCCGTTGTCAGCCGCCGATGACGCGCCGCCCAAGCCCCTTCAAACGCCGAGCGGCCCGCCGCTTCATCTCAGCCTGAGCCATAGCGTCGACCATGTCTGCTGCGCCGCCAGCACGGTGTCGGTGGGTGTTGACATCGAGACCCTGCACCGCCCGCGCAACTGGCTGGGCCTGGCGGACCTGGTGTGCACGCCGGGGGAGGCGCGGCGCGTTCAAGCCGCCACGGAAGCCGACCGGGCTGCGGCGTTCTACGCGATGTGGACCTTGAAGGAAGCCTGGATCAAGTGCCACGGCGCAGCCCTGAGCCCGGCGCTGCTGGCCCGGCTCGAGACCGAGCCGCTGCGCTCCGATGCGGTGCCTGAAACGGCCAATGCCCGGCTTTGGCGCGACCCGGCTTTTGTGATGGCGCTGGTGGCGCCCGTCGATGCCGAAGTGGTGTGGACCGATGCCGTGCTGCAACCGGTCGTATCGGCCGCGCCATGGCGGATTCAGGAGCGGCCTCCGCAGGCGTGATGGCCACCGTTCACGCGCGAACGCTCAACCGGGCTTGACCGCCACCAGGTTGATCAGCGTCTCTTCACGCTCCTGCGCCGGCCGTACGCCGAGCGCGCGCTCCATGAAGCCCAGGTCGGGCCGGCTCCACCACAGGTACGGATGCGACACCGCTTCGGGCCGCACGTCGAAGCCGGCATCGCGCACCATGCGCAGGTATTCGGGCGCGGTGCGCTGGACCTGCATCGGGTGGCGAAACAGCAGCAGGATGATCCACGACTCGATGTAGCGCCGGGTGGACTCGGCGAACAGCAGCACGCCGCCCGGCTTCAGCACGCGAAAGAAATCCCGCAGCGCTTCTTCCTGTTCGACGAGGTGGTGGAAGGTCTGGTGGCAGAAGACCATGTCCACCGAAGCGTCGTCCAGCGGCAGGCGGGCGCTCGAGCCCTGCTTCAATTCAGCCTGCAATCCGTCGTGCGCCAGGCGCGCGGCCGAGAGGCCGATCATCTCGTCGTCGATGTCCACCCCGACGAGCCGTTGCGGCTTGAACCGCGCCTGCAGTTTGGCCAGCGAGCGGCCCGATCCGCAGCCCACGTCGACCACCACCGGATACGAAGCGCGCCGGGTCGGGATCAGCCGGTCCAGGTCGACCAGCGCCCGTTCGAGCACATGCTCGGCCCAGTTCTCGGTCTGCAGGAACCACTTGCCAAAACGCGTCTCGGGCACCTGGGCATCGAGGCCGTGCGGCCCGGGAGCCCCGGGTGCGGGCCGCGGCGGAAGAGCCGACACGCTGTGTCAGGCCCGGGCCAGGGCCAGGCGGATCTGGTCGCGCAGCGTGCGCACCCACTTGTTGTAGAACGGGTGGATCACCGCCTTGCCGTCCTTGTCGATGGCCTCGTTCATGTTGACGCTCTGCACGTAGACCAGGCTGTACTTCTCGGCCGAATAACGGATCTCGGTGACGACCCGATGTTTGTCGCGCACATTCAGGGTGGCGAGCAGCACACCCGGCGAGGTTTCCTTCAGCACCCAATCCTTGTCGGCAGCGGCTTTGTAGATTGCCTTCCTGACCTCTTCCTGGGTCGGACTGCTGCTGCTGGAGTCGGCGGCGACCAGGCCTTCGAAGCTTTCGATCGGCACCGGTGCGCGGGCTGCCGAGGCGAGAGGGATCAGCGTGGACAGGGCCACCAGTGCGAACAAAAATACACGCATTAGTTTCATTTTGAATCCCTCGTTATTGTGGACAAATTATAGGCACCGCCCGGCCTGTTCCGCAGGGGTTGGACCGGTCAATTGCACAACGGTTTGCGGCGCTGCGGGGCCCGTGGCCAGCGTGCGAGAATCGCCCGGCGCATCGCTTCGGCGGACTCTCGCGAAACGCACGTCCCAGCCATCCACGCCCACAGCAACACACCAACCGGCGGTCACCATGCCCACCATCGAGCCCGGCCCCAACGCCACTCTTGCCGACCCGACGGACGCGGGCGCACGCGCTGAAGACGGCACCGCGCTTGCCCCAACGGACACCGCACCCGCCATCCGCAAGCGGCCCAAGCCTGGCGAGCGCCGCGTGCAGATCCTGCAGGCGCTGGCGGCCATGCTCGAATTGCCCGGTGCGGAGCGCATCACCACCGCGGCGCTGGCGGCGCGGCTCGATGTGAGCGAGGCCGCGTTGTACCGCCACTTCGCCAGCAAGGCGCAGATGTTCGAAGGCCTGATCGAGTTCATCGAGCAATCGGTGTTTTCGCTGATCAACCAGATCGCGGCGCGTGGCGAAGCGGAAGAAAAAGACGCCGCGGCGGGCCAGCGCCAGGCCGGCCGGCTGGTGGCCATGCTGCTGCAGTTCGCCGAGAAGAATCCGGGCATGACGCGGGTGATGGTGGGCGATGCGCTGGTGTTCGAAAACGAGCGCCTGCAGCAACGCATGAACCTGTTCTTCGACAAGATCGAAGCCAGCCTGCGGCAATGTCTGCGGCCGTTGACCGATGCCGGTGGCAGCGCCACGCCGACCGCCGATGCGCAGGTGCTGGCGTCGCTGCTGACGGCTTTCGTGGTGGGGCGGATGCAGCGGTTTGCACGCTCCGGCTTCAAGCGGCTGCCGTCGGAGTACCTGGACGCGAGTCTGGCGCGTTTGCTGGGGTAA
>JAQGMQ010000713.1 GCA_028292305.1 Rhodoferax sp. | reverse complement strand
CAGAACTTCTACGGCTTTGCCCGCCGCGCCATCGACGAGGCCGACCATGCCGATCAGGCCGCCCGCGGCGCCACCTCCGGCCTGACCGGAAAGCTGCGCATCTGCGCCGCCGTGACCTTCGCCCGGCTGCATGTCGTGCCACGGCTCAAGCCTTTTCTCGATGCGCATCCGGGACTCAGCATCGACGTGGTGCTGGACGACCGCAACGTTGATCTGATGGAAGAAGGCATCGACGTGGCGCTGCGCATGGGCCTGCTGCAGGACTCGGGCATGACGGCCCGCAAGATCGCGCAGGGGGGCCGCAGCGTGGTGGGTACGCCCGCCTATTTCGCGGCGATGGGCACGCCCCGGGTGCCCGCCGATCTGGTGCGGCACCATGCCGTGATCTACGCGCAGGGCGGCGGTGGCGGCACCTGGTCATTCGAGCGTGGCACTTCGCAGATCTCCGTTGCGGTCAAGGGGCGCGTGCACGTCACCGCCGCTGAAGGCGTACGCGCCGCGGTGTTGGGCGACATGGGCATCCCCATCGGTTCGGACTGGATGTTCGCGCCCGAGATCGCCAGTGGGGCGGTGCTGCGCGTGTTGACCGACTGGGCGCTGCCGCCCATCGATCTGTGGGCGGTGTTCCCGACCGGGCGCATGGTGAGCGCCAAGGCGCGTGCCTTCGTCGACTTCGTGCAGGCGGCCCTGGCCGGGCCCGCTGCCGGCGGCCAGGGCCCGACGGACGCCACTGCGGCGACTGTCGGGTAGGAGATGCAGCCTCAGTCGATCTCTTCGTCACGCCGGCGATCACCTCGCACCAGGGTGGCCATGCACATGTTTCGGCGTGACGGCGCGGATCAGGCGACCGCCGATCGTGCGGCGTCTGCCGCCGTGATGCCTTCCAGCGCCAGCCCATAGCCGATGCCTTCATCGACGATGCGGCGCAGGCGCTGCGTGAGGCCGATGCGCGTGTACTTGGTGGTCAGCGGCGGCTGCGCGGCGATGAGGGCGCCGATCTCGCGGGCACGGGCCAGCAGCTGGTCGGCCGGCACGATCTCGTTCACCACGCCCAACTGCTTCGCTTCTTCGGCTGCGATCTTCTGCTGCATCAGCGTGAAGTAGCGGCCGCGGATGCTGCCGATGACCTCGGGCCACAGCAGGTGAATGCCGTCATTCGGCGCCACGCCGAAGGCCTTGTGCGGCATGTCCTGGAACACGGTCTCGGGCGTGGCCAGCACGATGTCGCACAGCAGCACGTATTCGGAATGAACCAGCACCGGGCCGTTCAGCGCCGCGATCATCGGCACGTCGATGTCCAGGATGTTCATCAGCACCTTGCGGCCTTCGCGAAAGATCTTGTCGTAGCCGCGCGGTGTGAAGAAGTCGAAGCCGTCGCCGGAGATGTTGTCGATGAAGGCATCGCCGCTGCCCGTGAGGATGACGACGCGGTTGTCCATGTCCTCGCCGATCTGGTGGAACAAATCAGTGAACTGTTCGTGTGTATGGCCGTTGAAGGTCAGCTTGCCACCCTCGGTGTGGAGAGTGACTTCAAGCACGCCGTTTTCGGAGCGAGAGAGTTTGACGTTGGCGTATTTGTCGGCGTAGTCGGTGAGTCTGGACATGGTGGACTTTCGTTGTGGATCAGTTGGAAGAATTGACAAAGGCCAGAAGCTCGGCGCGTTGGGCCATGGCCCATTCGCGCAGCGTGGTGGCCGGGCGCCCCAGCAGGTGCGGCAGGTCGTCGCGCACCGTGCCGATGTAGCCCATGCGGCCGTCCGCGATCTGCACGCACCACTCGACGCCGCCCCGTGCGTACCACGACTCGACCTTGAGCGCGCCCGACTGGAAGATGGCTTCAAGTTCTTCAGGCTGGCGCACGTCGCAGCGCACCGGCTGGCCCAACACCTCGGACAGGATCGCCGCCACTTCGGGGCCGGTGTGCACGGCGGTGCTAAACCAGTAGTCCTGTCCGGCGTGGCGTGCCGGCCCGTCGAGCAGCACCTTGGCAGTGACGGCCGCCACATCGCTCAACGCGACCCAGCCCACGCGCGATTCGCCCCAGAACACCGGGAAGCTGCCACCTTGGGGCGGTGCGCTCTTGAGCAGGTATTCCATGAAGAGATTGGGGTGCAAGTGCGTCCAGGCCATGCCGCTGGCCTCGATGTACTTTTCGACCAGGCCGAACCACACGAAGTGGGGGTCGGTGCAGTCCTCCGCGGCGAACACGCCCTGGTTCACGATGTGGCGCACGCCGGCCTTTTTCGCCGCGTCGACCACTGTCTTGCTCTGGTGCGTCATCGCCACCGTGTAACCGGTCAGCAGGAAGAGCCGGTCGACGCCGGCGAAAGCCGCGCCGAAGGTGCGCGCGTCGTCCAGGTCGAAGTGCACCGCGTCGCGGCCGTCGGCGCGCAGGCGCTCGATGTCTTTGGCCGAGCGCACGCCGAGACGCACATGCACCTGGCCGGGGTGGCGCTCGAAGGCGTCGATGAGCAGTTGGCCGGTCTGCCCGGTGGCGCCGATGATGAAGACGACGGGCAGCTTGTTGCTGTCATTGGTGATGGAAGCTTGGGGGGTGTTCATGGTGACTCGCTTGCGGATTGAAATGAGGAAATGAAATGGTCGAAGCGCTTCAGATCGCCACGGCCGCCGGCACCAGTGCCTCGACCGCCGAGATGGCGCGAATGACCGCGGGCCGCTTGGCGACGTGCGCATACCAGCGCTTGACGTGAGGCGTGGCATCGAGGTCGATGTTGGGGAAGGCACGGCGCCACATCCAGCCGAAATGGGCGATGTCGGCGATCGAGTAGTGGTCGCCGGCCACGTACTTGCGCTCGGCCAGCACGCCGTCGAGCACGCCCATCACACGTTGTGCTTCGCCCTGAAAGCGCGCGATGGCCAGCGGCATCTTTTCGGTGGCGAGCTTCTGAAAGTAGCCGGCCTGGCCGAACGCCGGGCTGAGCGCCGAGGCGTGGAAGAAGAGCTGTTCGAAAACGCGGGCGCGATCCGCGCCTTCGCGCGGCAGCAACTGGCCGCTCTGTTCGGCGAGGTAGACCAGGATCGCGGCGGACTCGGTCAGCGTGAAGTCACCGCCGGCTGCTGCTGCTGCTGAAGATGAGGCATCCACCAGCACCGGGATTTTTGCGTTTGGATTGAGTGCGAGAAACGCAGCTTGCCTTTGCTCGCCAAGCCGCGTGTTGACGGCATGGAGCTGGTACGGCAAGCCCATTTCTTCCAGCGCGATGGGCACCTTGACGGCGTTGGGACTGGCAAAGGCATAGACATGGAACATGAAGATCTTTCGAAAGAAAAGCGATGAAGAGACTGTCGCCGCTGGCGCAGCATCCGGGTAGGCCGGCCGGGCGCATAGGCTTCATTCCGGCGCGGAATGGGCGGCGGCTGTGGCCTGCGCCGACCCCTTGGGGGGCAGACGCAGCCAGGTCACCACGGCGGCCATCGCCACCACACCGGCTGCGGCAAGGAATGCCGCGCGCAGGCCGGTGGGCACGGCATCGGCACCAGCGCCACCTGGCGACGTGTCCATCGCCACCGACACGGCCACCAGCACCGCGAGGCCGAGCGCGTTGCCCACCTGCTGCGCGGTGCTCGCCATGCCTGAGGCGACGCCGCGGTCCAGGGCGTCGATGCCCGTGGTCGCCGCGACCCACATCAGCGTCCAGGTGATGCCTTGTCCCAGGCCGTCGATGACAAAGCCCGGCAGCATGTGCGCGACGTAGCTGCCTTCGCTCGACGCGCTCAGGGCGATCGTGAGCAAGCCCACGATGCCGATGCACAGGCCGATCAGCAGACCGGACCGTATGCCTACGGCGTTGGCCAGCCGCCCGCCGATCCGGGTGCCGACCACGATCGACAGCGAGAACGGGAGAAAGGCCAGCCCCGCGGTGGCCGGCGCGTAGTGCCGCACCTCCTGCAGGTAAGCCGTCAGCAGGTAGTACTGCGCACCGAAGCCAGCCGCGAACAGACCTGCGACCAGCATCGCGGTGGGCAACGTGGGATGGCGCAGCAAGCGCAGCGGCATCAGGGGCGCGGCGCTGCGCGATTCAATGAAGAGGAAGGCCGCCAGCAAGGCGACAGCACCGCCCAGCATGGCAAGCACGGCAGCCGACGTCCAGCCCAGTTCAGGTCCTTCCACAAACGCCAGCACCAGCAGCGTGACCCCGGCCGTGACACTGAGCGCACCCGGCATGTCGAAGCCGCGCCGCGTCGGCGCCGAGACGTCGCGGGGCAGCAGAAAAAAGGCCGCCGTCACCGCCACAACCGCCACCGGCACGTTCACGAAGAAGGTCCAGTTCCAGCCCAGCGCGCTGGTCAGCAGGCCACCCAGCAAGGCGCCCGACGCGCCGCCGCTGGCGCCCGCGGCGCCCACCACCGAGAGCGCGCGGTTGCGCGATGGCCCCTCGGTGAAGTAGCTGCTGATCAGCGACAGCGTGGTCGGAAAAAGCAGCGCCCCGCCGAGCCCTTGCACGGCACGGGCGGTGATCAGGTGCGCCGGGGTCTGCGCGAGGCCGCCCACAAGGGAGGAGCCGGCGTACAACAGCAGCGCCGTCACGAAGGCACGGCGCCGGCCGACAACGTCGCCGAGCCGGCCACCCAGCAGCAGGAACCCGCCGAAGGCCAACGCGTAGGCGCTGATCACCCACTGCAGGTGCCGGGCACTGAAGCCGAGCGCGGCGGCGATGGAGGGCAACGCGACGTAGACGATGTTGTAGTCGACCGCGATGATGAACTGCGCCGCGGCCAGCAGTGCCAGCGCGAGCGACGGGCGCGCCAGTGCCGCGGGTGGCACCGCCTCGTTGGCGAGGGCGTTCATGGCGTTCAGACCGTGGCGCGGGTGGCAATGGCCTTCAGCGAGGGCAGCAGCTCCGAGGGGTCGGGGCGGTGCGTGTAGTCGGGATTGATCTCGGCATACAGAATGCTGCCGTCCTGGCCGATGACGTAGCGCGACGGCATCGGCAGCGTCCAGCTGTCGTCGCCGTTGAATGCCGGCAGATCGTTCTTGAGCATCTAGTAGAGCGCGACCAGATAGTCCGGCAAGGCGAAGCGCACGCCGAAAGCCGCCGCCACGTCGTTGTGCGTGTCGCTCAAGATCGGGAAGCTCAGCGCGTTGGTACGCACCGCCTTGCGGCTGTTCACCGCGTTCTGCGGCGAGACGGCCACAACGCGGGCACCCCATTCGGCGAACGACGGCATGGCTTCCTGCAGCGCCTGCAGTTCCATGTTGCAGTAAGGGCACCAGACGCCGCGGTAGAAGCTCAGTACCAGCGGGCCTTCGGCGAGCAATTCGGCAGACGAAACAAGCTTGCCGTCCGGGTCCTTCAGCGCAAAGCTCGGCGCCTTGTCGCCTGCCTTCAGCGCTTGTTGTGCCTGGCCCGAAGCGATGAGTTCGGCCGTGGCGCGGGCCATGATGGGGTGGATTTCAGGCGGCGCGTTGTAAGGCGGCTTGCCGGCGACGAAGTCGGCCTTGAAGGCATCGAGTTTGTGTTGAAGCGACATGGTGTGTTCCTTGAAGTGAAGGAACGAATGTCGGCTTTTGCGCGCTTTTCCGGAACGCCGGCGCTACGCATTGTGTCCATTCCGTCGGGGAATGGCGGGACGGTGCCGGTACACCCTGAAAGTACGCCTCACGAGTGCCTGGCGCGTCGCTTAACTTGGCTTCGATTTCGACCGCCGAACTGCGACCGCAGCTAGCAGGGCGGCAAATACCAGTCCCAGCGAAGCTGGCTCCGGCACCTCGCTCACGCGCCGGGGACCGGCGGTGGTGACGTTATCGAAGCTGTAGTTGCTCTTGTTGCCGGTGGCCTGGTTCTCGAAACTCAAAGAGATCAAACCGAGCGAATCGGAGAAACCCAGGAACTGGTCCATCGGCCCGACGACATCCAGCGCCAGGGTGCCGCTTTGGCCTACGACCTCAATGTGAATGGGATCGGTCAGCTGGAAGTCGAACACCATGTCGACCAAAGCGCCCCACAGCTGCGTGCCGGCGGGGAGAAGCGAGAAGGTTCGCAGGTCGGTGACGCCGGCGGTGGTAAGGCATGGGTTGCCGCCACAAAATTCATTCAGCGTGGACACGGCCGCGGCCACGCCCGTGAAGGTCCCGTTGTTCAACGCAATGCTGTTGCCCAGATTGGTCATCGGTGTGAACGAGGAAAAGTTTTCGACCCGTGTCACGAAGCCAGGCGATGTAGCAGCGGTTGCAAATTGGGACTGTGTGAGCTGAACCGGTGCCGCCATGCCGCCAATGCTGGCGATCAGCAGTGAAGCGGCTGCGGCTGTATTCTTGAATTTCATGGAGAGTCGATGGTGTTGGTTGGAGAGCCTGCAGTGTGCAGGCCGCATGTATCCAGCGGGTATCAACGGGCGCGGCTTGTGTTTCATTTGTATTAGGGCCCGAATTGGTCCACCATCAAAGCAAACGGGGCATGGAGTCCGTCTTTTGCCCACCGCCTCATTGCCAAAGGAAAGTGGAGGCAACGCTTCCTGTCTGCGTAGTGATGATCACCAAGAGCGGCTCGGACACCTTGTTCGGCACTGCGGGTCGCGTACCGACGAAGACGGGAAGTTTCACGACTTCACGCACACCCCCGATAGAAGCCACTCAGCCAAATCCGTTGGAGGGGAGGACGTCATGGTCGAAACCTTCTCTGTTACTGCGACTTGATGCGAGTGCTGCGCCACCAGAGAAATACGGCTCCGACAAGGAGGAATCCGCCGATCACTTGCGCCGCGAACGGCACAATGCCTGCCATTTCGTCATAGGCGTGCTGCCCTTCGACAGTGTTAAGGCCCCAGTACCCGAACGCCTCGCACGCCAGGGCGACCAGAAAGAGTATCAAGGCGACTTCGCGGCCATTGCAGCGGCGCATCGGAATAGGGATCAGACCGACGGCGTCACATAGCCAATCCAGAGCGCGCGCAGGGCCAGAAAACAGAGTCCGGCGATCGCCAACATGGGTAGTCGGCTCAGGTTGCCA
>JAQGMQ010000704.1 GCA_028292305.1 Rhodoferax sp. | reverse complement strand
CCTGGGCCAGTGAACGCAGCAGGCCCACGCCTTCCGAGACGCCGGCCGACACCAGGATCAGCGGCCGGTCGCCCGAGATGCCGAAGCGCCACAGAAGTCGGCGGTCGCAGACTTCCGCCGGCTCGTTGCCGCTGGTCTGCGGGCGCGGGCCGATGGCGCCGGCGCGCGGCCGTGTCAGGCTCAGCAGCAGCGCGGTGGTCAGGCTTTGCGCGGCGGCGAAGTTCTCGCTGCCGATGCCCAGCGCACGCAGGCGGATGCCGGTGAGTGTGGCCGACATCAGCGAGGCGCGCTGCACGTGGCTGTGCTGGCGGTATTTGTCGATCACCGCGCGCAGCGTGCCGGCGTTGTCGGACGCGGCCGTGGCAAAGGTCAACCTGGCCTTGCCCTGCGGCGCGATGCGCAGGCGCACGGCCAGCACACACACCGGGTCCAGGCCGGTGTCGAGCAGGGTGCCGGGGGTGTTTTCATCCAGTGCCGACAAGGTGCCGTCGGCCGCGGGCACGGCGTTCAGATCGGCACGCGGCTGGCTGGCGGGCTGGTTGCGGCCCTGCCAGCGCTGGCGGTCGGTCTGGATGCGCAGGCCGGTGATCTGCGGGTCGTCGTCGGTCAGGAAGTGCGCGGCACGCAGCGCCTGTTCGGTGGGCAGGCGCGGCTTGCGCTCGAACAGCAGCGCCTCGTGCGCGGCCACCCATTCGGCGCGCACGAAGAGGTTGGTGAAAGCCGGGTGGGCCTCGTCGGCGCGCGGGTCCGACAGCGTCACCTCGAAGGCCGAGATCAGCTCGATGTCCAGCGGCGTGTCGCCCAGGTTGCGCAGCTCCACGCGGCGGAATTCAATGTCGTCTTCGGGGCTGACCCAGACCGTGGTGTGGGCCTGCAGGCCAGGCCAGTTGGTGTCGAAGCACACGCGGTCGGCGTGGAAGGTGCAGCTGTAGCTGGCCGCCGCGTCGGGCGCGGGGTGCTGGGTGATGGACACCAGCGGGGCCAGAGTCTCGGCCTCCGTCTCGGCTTCGGGCCGGCGCAAAAAGAAGAAGCTGCCGAAGGCGTCGCGCAGCGCGTCGTCGCGCCAGCGGGTGATGCCGGTCTGGCCCCAGCGGCTCCAGCCCGCACCGTTGGCGCGCAGCGAAACGTTGTAGCGGCCGTTGGACAACACATGCGTCGGCTCCACGGCCGACGCGCCGGGCACCACTTCGCGCAGCAGGCCGGGCGCACGCTGCAGCTTGGCCAGCGCCACGGGCAACACCGAAGGCGCGAACAGCTTGGGCACTTCTCGCGGCGCTCTTTCGTGCAGCAGCGAGGCCACGGCCTCGATGCTCGGGTTGGCCATGCCCCAGCGCTGGGCCGGGCCGTCGAGCAAGACGTTGGCCAGCGCCACGATGCTCATGCCCTGGTGGTGGGCCATGAAGGTGTGCACCGGCGTGAACGGCCCGCCGCCGGTCTGGCGCGCCGGCGAAAAGTCGAGCGCCTCCATGAAGCCGTAACGCGCCCGCGGCGCCATGCGCTCCAGCACGTTGAAGTTGAGCGTGGCCAGGTGCGGTGCGATCTGCGCGGCCAGGGCCGTGGCATACGGTGCGATCACCAGTTCGTCGGGCGGCGTGCGGCGCAGCGCCAGGCGCGGCACCCCTTGCGGCGCGTACTGGTAGGCCAGGGTGTGGTCGCTGCCGGCATAGGCCGATTCCGAAATGCCCCAGGGCACGTGTTGCTCGTTGCCGAACGCGATCTGCTCGCGCAACGCGGCGCGGCAGGCCTCGCGCAAGACGCTGCCGTGCGGCTCGTCCAGCACCAGCGTGGGCATCAGGTACTCGAACATCGAGCCCGACCACGAACGCAGCCCGGCCACCGCGCCCACCGCATAGAACGGCCGGCCGAGCGAGCCCCAGTGCGCTACCGGCACGTCGCCCTTGGCGATGGCCAGGAGGCTGGTGAGGCGCGACTCGGAGGCCAGCAGGTCGTAGAAGCCGGCGTCGCGCTGCTGTTCGGCCACGCGGTAGCCGATGTGCAGCAGGTGCCGCTTCTTGTGGTACAGAAAGGCGAAGTCGGCCTGCCAGGCGATCTGCTCGCAGTCGTGGGCCATGGCGCGCAGCCGGCGCACGGCGTCGGCAAGACCTTCGGCGGTGTCGGCCTGTCGGTCGCGCCAGGCCGAGCGCAGCGTGGCGATGTGGTCGGTGAGGCGCCACAACAGGGCATCGACCGCGGTGGGTGTGGGCGTGGCCGGCAGGTCGGGGTCGGCGGGCGCTGTCTGCAAGCCGGCCAGTGCGGCTTCGGCTTCGTCGAGCAGCTGGCCGAAGCTGGGTTCATGCGGCACGCCGTCGGTACCGATGGCCAGCACGGCCACCAGCGAAGGTGAGTCCGGCAGACGCGCCGCCCCCGCGGCCAGCAACGGCGCCAGCCGGTCATGCGAAGCCTGCAGGCCACGTTGCGCGGCGGCGGTGTCGTACGGCGCATGGGCCAGTTCGCGGCAAGCCTGGGCCACGGCCAGCAGGTGGCCGCTCAGGTTGCCGCTGTCCACGGTGGACACATACATCGGCATCAGCGGCAGCGCGGTCTGGGTGTCGTACCAGTTGAGGAAGTGGCCGCGGTGGCGCTGCATGCCGTGCAGCGTGGACAAGGTGGCCTCCAGCCGCGTGAGCATTTCCTGCGTGCCGATCCAGCCGAACTGGCGGGCGCAGGCGCTGGCCAGCAGATACAGGCCGATGTTGGTCGGCGAGGTGCGGTGCGCCACCATGTCGTGCGGCGAGGTCTGCAGGTTGTCGGGCGGCAGATGGTTTTCGGCCGGGCCCACGCAGCGTTCGAACAGGCGCCACGTGTCGCGCGCCACGCCCTCCAGGTAGGCCTGGTCGGCGGCGGGCAGCGCGGCTTCCTTGCGCGACGGATGTGGCCGGCTGACCCACCAGGTCCACACCGGGCCGGCGGCCCACAGCAGGCAGGTGAACACGGCCAGCGCCGGCATGGCCATGGCGGCGGGCCACAGCGCCATGGCCGCCAGCACCAGGGCGGCCACCACCGGTTCGGCCGCGTGGCGCCGCAGCAGCGCGGGCAGGCTGGTCTTGGCCGAGGCCTGGGCCGTCGCGGCGGTGGTCCACTGCAGCAGGTGGCGCCGGCTCACAGCCATGCGGTACAGCGCGCGCACGATGGCGCCGGTGGTGAGCAGGGCGTTCTGCAGCAGCTGCGCCATATGCCACAGGCCGGCGCACAAGGCCCGGCCCAGGTCGGTGGCGGCGGCGCGGTAGAAGTGCTGGCGGGCCAGGTCGTCGCGGCTCGGCGACAGGCCGGCTAGCGCGCCCATCAGCGGCCCGGCCAGGAAGGCCGACGCCACCAGCGCCAGCGCCGACACGGGCCACAGACTGGCGCCGCCGAACACCACCAGCAGCAACAGCAGCGACATCGGCGCCACCAGCGAACGGCGCAGGTTGTCGAACAGTTTCCAGCGGTTGATGGCGCGCATCGGGTAACGCCCTGGGCTCAACAAGAACGGCAGCAGTTGCCAGTCGCCGCGGGTCCAGCGGTGCACGCGCGAGGCGGCCACGTCGGCATGGAACGGCGCGTCTTCGATGACGGTGATGTCGGTCACGGCGGCGCAGCGCGCCAGCGAGCCTTCGAGCAGGTCGTGGCTGAGCACGCTGCCGTCGGGCAGGCGGTGGGCCAGCACGGCCTGCATGGCGGCCACGTTCAACAGGCCCTTGCCGCTGAAGCTGCCTTCGCCGAACAGATCCTGGTAGACCTCGGAGGTGGCGGCGCTGTACGGGTCGATGCCCGGCTGCCCGGCGAAGAGCCAATGGAACAGCGTGAAGTTGCGCGGCGCCGGCAGCGGCGTCACCACGCGCGGCTGCAGGATGCCGTAGCCGCTGACCACGCGGCGCAGCGCCGGGTCGATGCGCGGCTGGTTCTGTGGGTGCGCGGCCACGCCCACCAGTTCGCGCAGGCGGCCGGGGGGCAACTGGGTGTCGCTGTCGAGCGTGACCACATAACGCGTGCCCGCTGCCATGCGCGAGGCGACGCCCAGGTCGAGGAACGCCGCGTGGTCGCCGGTGGCCAGCGCCCCGATGAGCTGCTCGAGTTTGCCGCGTTTGCGTTCCCAGCCGATGAAGCGTTGTTCGGTGTCGCTGAAGCTGCGGCTGCGGTGCAGCAGGATGAAGCGCGGCACGGTGTCAGCCGTTGTTGACGTGGCAGCCGCATCCGCATCGGGGTAGCGTGCATAACGCGCTTCGAGCGCGCCGATCTGCGCCAGCGCCGCGTCCAGCAGGGGCTGGTCGGTGGGCAGGCTGGCTGTATCGGCGTCGCCCCAGTCGGTCAGCAGCGCGAACTGCGCGTGTTGCTCGGGGTTGGCCAGGTAGTGCAACTGCAGCCGGTGTACCAGCTCGGCGATGGCGGCCGGGTCGCTGAGCATGGCGGGGATCACCACCATCACGCGGTGCTCGGCCGGTATGCCGGCGGCCAGCGCCATGCGTGGCAGGTGCCGTGGCCGCGCCGATTCGCTGATGAGCCGGTTGACCAGCGCCACCACGGCCTCGGACGCGGGGAACAACATCAGCAGCGCCACCAGCCAGGTGGTCCAGCCCTGCCAGACTTCGATGCCGCTGGCGCCCAGGGCGTGGCGGTGGTGCACCACCATCCAGGCCACCAGGCCCAGCGTGAACACCAACAAGGCGCCCAGGTACACCGGCAGCTTCAGGCGACGCGCCATGGCGCGCCACAGTTCCGCCACGGGTTCACGCAGGCCCAGCGCCTGCAGCAACCGCGGCCGGCCCTTGCCGAGCAGCCAGTAGGTGGCGGCAGTGCTGGCCAGATCGGTGGCGTTGGCATCGCCGGCCTGGCGCATCAGGCCGAGCAAGGTCTGCGCGACTTCGACCTCGTCGCGCATATGGTCCCGCGCCAGCAGTTCGATGGCGTGCAGTGTCTGGTCGCGGGTGCGCGCGTGTTCGGCTTCGAACAGCGGCGAGGCGAGCATGGTGCGCATCAGCCCGCTGGTGCCGGCGATCAGGTCGGGCCAGTCGGCGTCGCCGATGGCGCGCAGCGAGGTCAGCGCGTTGCTCACGCTCAGGTTGTCGGCGGCCTGGTCGACGTTGTGCTGGGTTTGGGCGGCGGCAAAGTCGGGCAGGGCGGCGTGCAGCCAGTCGTGGACCGGCGAGTCG
>JAQGMQ010000686.1 GCA_028292305.1 Rhodoferax sp. | reverse complement strand
TTTCGAGTCGGCCTGGATCTGCTGCATGGTGGCCACCGCGCCCACCGAGGCGTCGGCCCCGCTGCGCGCCACCGTGGCCACCTTGCGGGTGTGCGCATGGGCGCCGTCGGCCTGGCTCGCGCTCTGGCGCACCAGGCGCTGCAGTTCCTCGAACGCGCCTTGCACCATGCGCGTGGCTTCGAACCGGGCCGTGATGTCGGTGGCGTACTTGACCACCTTGAACGGCTGGCCCATCTGGTCGAGCACCGGGTTGTAGTTGGCCTCGATCCACACCACATTGCCGTTGCGGCCGACCCGCGGGAACTGGCCCTGCTGGAACTCGCCGCGGCCCAGCTGCTGCCAGAACGCGCGGTACTCGGGGCTCTGGCGCTCGGCCACCGCAACGAACATGCTGTGGTGCTTGCCCACCAGATCGCTTTCATGGCGGTAGCCCAGCGCATCCAGGAAGTTCTGGTTGGCCCGCAGGATGCGGCCCTGCAGGTCGAATTCGATCACCGCCTGGGCCCGGCCCACGGCGGCCAGCTGGCTGTTGGCCTCGGCATCGCGCAGCACCTGCTCCGAGATGTCCATGGCGTACTTGACGACCCGCACCACCCGGCCCGCGCGGTCCAGGACGGGGCTGTAGTTGGCCTGCAGCCAGACGTCGCGGCCATCACCCGTCACGCGCCGGCACCGGCCCACGAAGGCCTCGCCGCGGCCCAGCCGTTCCCAGAAGCCGGCGTATTCGGCGGTGTGGTGCTCGGCCTCGTCCACGAACAGACGGTGGTGCCGGCCTTTCACCTCGTCGAGCCGGTAACCCATCAAGCCGAGGAAAGGCGCGTTGGCGAACACGATCGTGCCGTCCGGCTGGAACTCGATCACGGCCTGGTTGCGGTACAGCGCCTCCAGCTGACGCTCGGCGGATGCGGACCGGCCGCGGACGAAGGACGTTAACGATGTGATGGGGTTCATGGAGGTTGTGAATGGAATGAATGGGCCCAGGACAACTGACCGGCTCGAAGCTCGGACGCAATTCAATTGCGCAAGGCCTGGCTGACGATCCAATCAGTCACAAGGTGACTGGGAAGTATTTTCTATCATCAACCCATTGGCGCTGTGACTTTTTCCCCACGCGACCCGAAGCGAACGCACCAGCCGGCCGCTGTGCTGAGCCCGCGGAACGCTCGTCGCTTGCGCTACTCGGACGGCGCCGACATCACGAACACCGGATTGCCGACACCCGCGCGTAGCTGGGGCGCGCACGCTGGCGCGATATACCACCACCGAGGCCCACCATGACAACCGAACTCTCCCCCGCCGCCCAGGCCGCTGAAGCCTGCCTCGCCGCCTGCCGCGCCTGCGCCGACGCCTGCAACCGTTGCGCCGCGGCCTGCCTGGCGGAAGAGCATGTGCGGATGATGGCGCGGTGTATTGCGCTGGACATGGACTGTGCTGAAACCTGCGCCCTGGTGGCTGCGCTCATCGCGCGCGGCAGTGTGCACGCACAGGCCGCGTGTGTGTTCTGCGCGGAGGTGTGCGAGGCGTGTGCGGAGGAATGCGGACAGCACGACGCCGAGCATTGCCAGGACTGCGCGGAGGCTTGCCGGGCTTGTGCGGCTGATTGTCGGTTGATGGCGGGGTGATCGCGGGGTGATCGCGGGGTGATATACCGATAGGCCGGCCGCAAGTGATCAAGCGTGCGTTAGCTCCGCTTCCCTGTCCTACCCACTGTCGACGGCGCCGTCGTCAGGCACGAGCAGATTTGGCTGAGCATCGGAGTGTTTAACGTAGAAACGCTTGGTGCGGCCTTGGGGGTCTCGGTGGTTACTGTCCCATCGATTTTCGCCAGAACCGTTTCGACCGTGTAGCCGGTAACTTTCGGTTCCCCGGTCTCATCGAGCTTCCTTCCGATGCTGAGCACGCACTCAATCGCATCCCATGCTGAAAACTAATTTCTCGAATCCTCGCTCCCTCACTCCACCACAGTCAACTTGGCCACACTCAAAGCCAGCCACTTCACCCCATGCCGCGGGAAATTGATCTGCGCCCGCGCATCATCCCCCGCGCCCTCCAGCGTCTGCACCTTCCCCTCGCCGAACTTGTTGTGAAACACCTTGATCCCCACCTTCAAGCCATGGGCTGGCGCGGCCTTCTGCGGCGGCACGGGCGGGCTGGGGAACGTGGCGTTCTGCGTGTTGAACGCACCGCGTGAACTGGCATACCCGGCGCTGCCGACATTGCCGCTGTAGCCGCCCCCACCCGCAGAAAACCCACCGCCAAACCCCGAGCCAAACCCGGGCTGCTTCCGCGTGATCCACTTCAGCGCGGCTTCGGGCAGCTCTTCGAAGAAGCGGCTCTTGAGGTGGTACCGCGTTTGCCCATGCAGCATCCGCGTCTGCGAAAAGCTCAGGTACAGCCGCTTCCTGGCCCGTGTGATCGCCACATACATCAGCCGGCGTTCTTCTTCCAGGCTGGCCCGGTCGCTCATCGAGTTCTCGTGAGGGAACAAGCCCTCTTCCATGCCGGTGATGAACACGGCGTCGAACTCCAGGCCCTTGGCGGCGTGCACCGTCATCAGCTGCACGGCGTCCTGGCCGGCCTGGGCCTGGTTGTCGCCGGATTCGAGTGCGGCGTGGGTCAGGAACGCGGCCAGGGGCGACAGGGTCTCGCCGCTGTCCTGGTCGATGTAGCTGGGGGGCAAGTCTTCCGTTGGTGAATTGGGGTCGAGCCCCTGGCTGGCAGGCGACTGGCTCAGCGCGGCGCCCAGCTCATCCACCGGCAGCGCCACGGCGTCGCGGCCGAAGCCTTCCTGCGACACGAAGCTCTCGGCGGCGTTCACCAGCTCGGCCAAATTCTCCAAACGGTCGGCGCCTTCGCGGTCGGCCTTGTAGTGTTCGACGAGGCCGCTGTGGTCGAGCACCAGCTCGATGATCTCGCGCAGCGTCATGCCCACGGTCTGCTCGCGCAACACGTCGAGCTTGGCCACGAAGCCGCTGAAGTTGGTGCCGGCCTTGCCGCTCATGGCGCTCACCGCGTCATGCAGCGAGCTGCCTTTGCCGCCATGGGCCGCGCGGGCCGCGTCCTGCAGCAGCTCCATGCTGCGCGCGCCGATGCCGCGCGGCGGGAAGTTCACCACGCGCAAAAAGCTGGTGTCGTCGTTCTGGTTCTCCAGCAGGCGCAGGTAGGCCAGCGCGTGCTTGATTTCGGCACGCTCGAAGAAGCGCAGGCCGCCGTAGACGCGGTAGGGCACGGCGGCGTTGAACAGCGCGGTTTCGATCACGCGGCTCTGGGCGTTGCTGCGGTACAGGATGGCGATTTCCTTCCGCACGTGGTCGTCGCGCACCAGCTGCTTTACCTCGTCGACGATCCACTGCGCCTCGTCGTAGTCGCGTGCGCTTTCCACCACGCGCACCGGCTCGCCCGGGCCCTGTTCGGTGCGCAGGTTCTTGCCCAGGCGCGTGCTGTTGTTGCTGATGAGGGCGTTGGCCGAGTCGAGGATGTTGCTGCCGCTGCGGTAGTTTTGCTCGAGCTTGATCTGCCGCGTGACCTTGTATTCGCGCACGAAGTCGGCCATGTTGCCAACGCGTGCGCCGCGAAACGCGTAGATGCTCTGGTCGTCGTCGCCCACGGCCAGAACGCTGCCCGGCGCGTGGCGCAGCGAAGCGCCCGATTCGACGTCGGCCGGGCCGTGGCCCGAGAGCATCTTGATCCAGGCGTATTGCAGGGTGTTGGTGTCCTGGAACTCGTCGATCAGGATGTGGCGGAAGCGGCGCTGGTAGTGTTCGCGGATGGGGTCGTTGTCGCGCAGCAGCTCGTAGCTGCGCAGCATGAGCTCGCCGAAATCGACCACGCCTTCACGCTGGCATTGCTCTTCGTACAGCTGGTAGATCTCGATCTTCTTGGTGGTCTCGGCGTCGCGCGCGTCCACCATGTTGGGGCGCAGGCCGTCTTCCTTGCAGCCCGAGATGAAGTACTGCGTCTGCTTGGCGGGGAAGCGTTCGTCGTCCACGTTGAACTGTTTCATGAGCCGCTTGATGGCGCTGAGCTGGTCTTGTGTGTCCAAGATCTGAAAGCTCTGCGGCAGGTTCGCCAGCTTGTAGTGCGCGCGCAGGAAGCGGTTGCACAGGCCGTGGAAGGTGCCGATCCACATGCCGCGCACGTTAACCGGCAGCATGGCGCCCAGGCGCGTCATCATTTCCTTGGCGGCCTTGTTGGTGAAGGTCACCGCGAGGATGCCGCCGGGCGACACCTGGCCGGTCTGCAGCAACCAGGCGATGCGCGTGGTGAGCACCCGCGTCTTGCCCGAACCGGCCCCGGCCAGGATCAGCGCGTGCTCGGCCGGCAGCGTGACGGCGGCCAGCTGCTCGGCGTTGAGGTTGTGCAGCAGCGGCGAGTTGAACAACCCGGGCTGGGCCGGCTGACCGGGCGGGGTGGCTACATTTCCTGCGGCAGGTGGGGGATTTGCTGAGAACATAGGGGCATTGTAGAAACCGCACCCACCGGCCCGATGAACGCCCGAATGCCCATGTCCCGAACTCTGCTGCTCACGATGGTTTCACCCCTTTCCCGCCCTTACTCCCCACGCCGCAGGCGCGTGCCGGGTTTGCTGGCGCTGCTGAGCCTGCTGAGCTTGCCTATGGCGGCCGCCGCCCAGTCGTATTGCGCCAGCGACGGCCAGCCCGCGCCCACGGCC
>JAQGMQ010000645.1 GCA_028292305.1 Rhodoferax sp. | reverse complement strand
AACTTGCCGGCCGCACCGCAGCGTCATTTCCGCATGCCACCGAAGACTACTTCCACGACATGGACGGCGCGCTCGCGTTGACGCCGCAGGAGATCGCGGGCCGCAACATGTGGATCGTCTGGACCGGCGGCAACGACCGCCTGTGGGACCACATGACCAGCGCCACCTTCGGTGCCATGGACCTGCTCAAAGCCATCAGCTCGCACCCGAGCCAGGGCTATTCGCGCACCACGCGCTGGGACTACCTGGGCCTGGTCAACGAGCCGTGTTTCGAGAGTGCCACCGCCGCCGACCCGAAGCACCGCGGCCTGTGGCTCGACCAGCGCGCCAGCGGTTGCGCGCCCGACCCTTTCGAGAACGCCGCCAAGTACCCCGGTGTGGCCATCGGCGCGCGTGGCAAGCCGCTGGGCGACGGCACGACGCAACCCGTGGGCTCGTTCTACGGCGAAGCCACCGGCGTGATCGGCCTGCGCCTGTTTCCCAACCCCGACTTCGACGAAAAAGCCGCCAAGGCCTGGGACGCCGAAAAGTACTACACCGACCCGGCCTACTACAACCGGCAAGACCTGGTGCGGCCCTACCGCGTGGGCATGAGCTGCGGCTTCTGCCACGTGGGGCCGAGCCCGGTGAACCCGCCCGACGATCCGGCCCGACCGAAGTTCGCCAACCTCAGCTCATCGGTGGGCGCGCAGTACATGTGGGTCGACCGGCTGTTCATCCACAACGCCAACAAGCCCGAAGGCCAGAAGAACTACATGTACCAGCTGGCGCACAGCTTCCGGCCCGGCGCGATGGACACGTCGCTCATCTCCACCGACAACATCAACAACCCGCGCACCATGAACGCGGTCTACGACTTCAATGCCCGCATGGGCCTGGCCAAAAATCTGTGGCACGAGAAGCTCGAAGGCGGTGAGGTGGACAACAAGCAGTTCAACGACTTCATCACCAGCGGCCCGCTCACCGCGTTCTACGACAAGGCCAGCACCACCGTGCGCACGCCGCATGTGCTCAAAGACGGCGCCGACTCGGTGGGTCTGCTCGGCGCGCTGAACCGCGTGCACCTGAACATCGGCCTGTACAGCGAGGAATGGCTGCGCCACTTCAATCCCATCGTCGGCGGCAAGACCATCACCCCGATCCACATCGCCACCGCGCAAAAGAACTCGGCCTACTGGCAGGCGACCGAAGCCGGCACACCCAACACCGCGCTGTTCTTCCTCAAGGCCGCCCAGCCCGACCATCTGAAAGATGCGCCCGGCGGCCCGGCCTACCTGAGCGCCGACACCACCACCGTCGAGCGGGGCAAGGCCGTGTTCGCCGACACCTGCGCGCGTTGCCATTCAAGCAAGGCGCCCGCGCCGCCGGCCGACCTGGGCCTGAACCCGCAGCAGTGCGCGGGTGCCGGCTACCTGGCCTGCTTCAAGCGGTATTGGGGCTGGACCCAGACCGACGGCTACAAGGCGCAGATGCGCGAGATCGTGCAGGCCCCCGACTTCCTGCAGGGCAATTACCTGTCGACCGAGGCGCGCATTCCCTCGACCCTGCTGCGCACCAACCTGTGCAGCCCGCTGGCCACCAACGCGCTGGCCGGCAACATCTGGAACGACTTCTCGTCGACTTCGTACAAGCAATTGCCGTCGGTGGGCACGGTGACCATCAGCGACCCGTTCACGGCCGCGCCCGTGCCCTACCAGATGCCCGCAGGCGGCCGCGGCTACACCCGCGTGCCGTCGCTGATCAGCATCTGGTCGACCGCACCACTGCTGCTCAACAACACGCTCGGGCCTTTCGACCAGAGCCCGTCGGTGGCGGCGCGCATGAAGGTCTTCGATGCCTCCATCGAGCAACTGCTCTGGCCCGAGAAACGCGAACGCGACAGCGTGCTCGGCGACAAGCTGCCCGGCACCATCGACCGCACCACCGAACGCAGCACCGTCACCATCCCCACCGGCTTCGTGCCCGAGGCCGTGCAGCCGCTGCAGGGCAAGCTGCACCGCTGGCTGCCGTGGCTGGTGGGCGAAGGCGGCGACGTGGTGCTCGGCCCGATCCCCAAGGGCGTGCCGGTGAACCTGATCGCCAACATGAAGCTGCGCGCCGAAAGCGACGACCCGGTCGCCATCGCCACGCATGTGCGCGACGTGGGCGAGCTGCTGATCAAGCTCAAGAGCAACCTGGCCAACGTGCCGGCCGGTGCCGACGACGCGGCGCTGCGCGCGCAGTTCGCCGAGCTCAAGGCACCGATGATGCGGCTCAGCAAGTGCCCGGACTTCGTGGTCAACCGCGGCCACTACTTCGGCACCAAGGAGTTCAACCAGCAGGATGGCCTGAGCGCCGACGAGAAGGCCTTCGGCACCGAGCCGGTGCTGAGCGACGACGACAAGCGTGCGTTGGTGGCTTTCCTGAAGACCTTCTGACGCCGCTTTCATGGCCGAAGCCACCGACGATGCCAATGCAAACGAATGGGACTACGTCATCGTCGGCTCCGGTGCGGGCGGCGCGACGCTGGCCGCGCGGCTGGCCGAGGCCGGCATGCGGGTGTTCCTGCTCGAGGCCGGCGGCGACCCGCGCACCTCGGGCAGCGCGCGCCTGCCCGAAGACTACGACGTGCCCGGCTTCCATGCCTTCGCCTGCGAGAACGAAGCCATGAGCTGGGACTTTCATGTGCGCCACTACGCCGACGAAAGCCGACAGGCGCGCGACCCCAAATACGATGCCGAAAGGCATGGCGTGCTGTATCCGCGTGCGGCCGCACTCGGCGGCTGCACCGCGCACAACGCGATGATCTTCATGCGCCCGCACGATGCCGACTGGAACCACATCGCCGACATCACCGGCGACATAGGCTGGCGCGCGCCGCAGATGCAGCGCTACTTCGAACGGGTCGAAGCCTGCCACCACCGGCCGTGGTGGCGTCTGTTGCGCGGCCTGCGCCGCTTCGGCTTCAACCCCACCGGCCACGGCTGGGACGGCTGGCTGCGCAGCGAACATGGTCTGCCGATCGAGGCGCTGGGCGACGACCAGATGGTGCGCGTGGTGGCGCAGACGGCGAAGACGTTCACCCACGGCCTGCCGAGTCCGCTGTTCGGCGCGTTGCGCTGGCTGCGCGGTGGCGCCGGAGACCCGAACGCCACACCGGGCTGGCGGCGCGGCAGCTTCGAAGGCGTGTGCTACGTGCCACTGTCGACCGCGAACGCGCGCCGCACCGGTGCGCGTGAACGGCTGCTCGACGCGGCGGCGCGCCACCCCGACCGGCTGCACATCGAAACCCATGCGCTCGCCACCGAGGTGCTGTTCGACCCAACCGGTGCCGCCTGCGGCGTGGCCTACCTCAAAGGCCCGCGGCTCTACCACGCGCACCCGCAGGTGAACCGGGCACCGGGCGAGCCGAGGCTGGTGCGCGCACGGCGCGAGGTGGTGCTGTGCGGCGGTGCCTTCAACACGCCGCAGCTGCTGATGCTGTCGGGCATCGGCCCGGCGGCCGAGCTGCGCCGGCATGCGATCCCGCTGCGTGTCGACCTGCCGGGTGTGGGCAACAACCTGCAGGACCGTTATGAGGTCGCCGTGACCCACTGCATGCAGCGGCCGTGGAAGCTGCTGCAGGGCGCCTTGTTCGAACGGGGCGACCCGCTGTGGCAACGCTGGAACACGGCGCATGCGGGCATGTATGCGGCCAGCGGCGCGGCGCTCGGCATCGTGCACCGCTCGGCTGCGGCATCCACGTCGTCAACGGCGCCTGCGGCAGCAACGGCGGGCGATCCCGACCTCTTCTGCATGGCGCTGCCGGCACGCTTCGAA
>JAQGMQ010000632.1 GCA_028292305.1 Rhodoferax sp. | reverse complement strand
GTTGTTCGTGTTCATGTTCTCCCCCTCGCTGGGCGTGGTGGCGTACGCCCTGGGCCAGATGGGCATCGACTGGAACCACCTGCTCAATGGCGCGCACGCAATGACCCTGATCGTCATTGCCGCGGTGTGGAAGCAGATCTCGTACAACTTCCTGTTCTTCCTGGCGGGCCTGCAGTCGATTCCCAAGTCGCTGATCGAAGCCGCCGCCATCGACGGGGCGCGGCCGATGCGGCGCTTCTGGACTATCCAGTTCCCACTGCTCTCGCCCACCACGTTTTTCCTGCTGGTGATCAATGTGGTCTACGCGATCTTCGACACCTTCGCCATCGTCGACGCGGCCACCCACGGCGGCCCGGGTCAAGAGACTTCCATCCTGGTCTACAAGGTGTATTACGACGGCTTCAAGGCCATGGACCTGGGCGGCTCGGCCGCGCAGTCGGTGGTGCTGATGGTGATCGTGGTGGCGCTCACCGTCATCCAGTTCCGCTACGTAGAGAAGAAAGTGCAGTACTGACATGCATCAAATGCACTCCGATTTTTTGTTGAAAGCTTCCCATGGTTGAACGCCGCAGCACCCTCGGCATCCTGGCCCACGTGGTGATGATCATTGGCGTCATCATCGTCGCCTTTCCGCTGTACCTGGCCTTCGTCGCCTCCACCCACACCGCGCAGGAAATCGTGCAGGCGCCGATGCCGCTGTGGCCCGGCAGCAACCTGTGGAACAGCTACAGCCAGGCCCTGCTGGGCGGTGGCGACGCCGGCGGCTCGACCGCGCCGGTGGGCCGCATGATGTGGGTCAGCCTGGTGACGGCGCTGGTGATCACCTTCGGCAAGATCTCGATCTCGCTGCTGTCGGCTTTTGCCATCGTCTACTTTCGCTTCCCGTTCAAGGGTTTCTTCTTCTGGGCCATCTTCGTCACGCTGATGCTGCCGGTCGAAGTGCGCATCGGGCCGACCTACAAGGTGGTGTCCGACCTGGGCATGCTCAACAGCTATGCCGGCCTGACGATCCCGCTGATCGCCTCGGCCACGGCGACCTTTCTGTTCCGTCAGTTCTTCCTGACGGTGCCCGACGAACTGGTCGAAGCCGCGCGCATGGACGGCGCCGGCCCGATGCGCTTCTTCAAGGACATCCTGCTGCCGCTGTCGAAAACCTCGATGGCCGCGCTGTTCGTGATCCAGTTCATCTACGGCTGGAACCAGTACCTGTGGCCGCTGCTGGCCACGACCAGCGAAGACATGTACCCGGTGGTGATCGGCATCAAACGCATGATCTCCGGCGGTGACGGGCAAACCGGCTGGAACGTGGTCATGGCCACGGCCCTGCTGGCCATGCTGCCGCCCGCGCTGGTGGTGATCCTGATGCAGAAATGGTTCGTCAAGGGCCTGGTCGACACTGAAAAGTAAGCCGCCTTCCCTTCATTCCGCACCCAATCAACTAGAACAAGACTTTTCTCCTATGGCTTCCATTTCTCTGAAAAACGTCATCAAGCGCTACGGCACGGGCAAGACCGAAGTGAAGGTGCTGCACGGCGTCAACGCCGAAATCAAGGACCATGAATTCATCGTGATCGTCGGACCATCGGGCTGCGGCAAATCGACGCTGCTGCGCATGGTGGCCGGGCTCGAAGAGGTCAGCGAAGGCGACATCTGCATCGGCGGCAAGGTCGTCAACAACCTCGAGCCTTCCGAGCGCGACATCGCCATGGTGTTCCAGAACTACGCGCTGTATCCACACATGACGGTGTTCGACAACATGGCCTACGGCCTGAAGATCGCCAAGGTGCCGGTGGACGAGATCAAGACCCGGGTCGACAAGGCAGCCAAGATCCTGGAACTCGGCCACCTGCTCGACCGCAAGCCGCGGGCCCTGTCGGGCGGCCAGCGCCAGCGCGTGGCCATGGGCCGCGCCATCGTGCGCCAGCCGCAGGTGTTCCTGTTCGACGAGCCCTTGTCCAACCTGGACGCCAAGCTGCGCGTGCAGACCCGCCTCGAAATCCAGAAGCTGCACCGCGAGCTCGGCATCACCTCGCTGTTCGTGACCCACGACCAGGTCGAAGCCATGACGCTGGCGCACCGCATGATGGTCATGAACGGCGGCTACATGGAACAGTTCGGCACACCCGAAGAGGTGTATTCGACCCCGGCCACCACCTTTGTCGCCAGCTTCATGGGCTCGCCGCCGATGAACCTTTTGAAGAACGGCCCGAACGCGAATTTCGGCGGCCCGGCGGGCGCGACCATGGGCATCCGGCCCGAACATCTGGACGTGGGCACCGAAGGCTGGGCGCTCGAGGTGGAAACACTGGAAATGCTGGGTGCCGAACGGCTCATCTACTGCCGCATGAACGGCGAACAGCTGATCGTGCGCACCGACGAACACCACGTGCCGCCCACCGTTGGCTCCACGATCCATGTGAAGCCGCGCGTTGAACGGCTGCACTGGTTCGACGGCGGCACTGGAAAACGCCTCTGAAGGGCCTGTGAAGCGGCTTTGAAGCGCCTTTGAAGGGTTTTCGACACATCCTGCGAGACAATCGGGGGCATGCAAAACACTTCGAAAATCGGGCCTGACCACTGGCCTTACCCGCGCTGGGTCGCGCACCGCGGCGCGGGCAAACTGGCCCCTGAAAACACCTTGGCCGCGTTTCGCTACGGCGCCGAGCATGGCTACCGCATGTTCGAATGCGACGTGAAGCTCAGCGCCGACGGCGTGCCCTTCCTCATGCATGACAGCAGCCTGGACCGTACCACCAGCGGCACCGGCACCGGCGGCGATCTGCCGTGGAGCGCGCTGGCGCAGCTGGATGCAGGCGGCTGGCACTCGCGCGCCTATGCAGGTGAGCCGCTGGCCTCGTTCGACAACATCGCCCGTTATTGCCTGGCCAATGGCTACCTGCTGAACATCGAGATCAAGCCCACGCCAGGCGCCGACCGCCGCACCGGTGAAGTGGTGGCCGACCGTGCCGCCGAACTCTGGCAAGGCCAGCAAGTGCCACCTTTGCTGACTTCGTTCCAGGTGGATGCGCTGCGTGGCGCGCGCGAAGCCAAAGGCCCGGGCGCCGCCGCCTTGCCGCGCGGCCTGCTGCTCGACAAATTGTGGGACGGCTGGCTGGAGGCCGCACTCGAACTCGAATGCGTCGCCATCGTCTGCAACTACGCCCTGTGGGATGCCGAAACAGTGGCCAAGGTCAAACAGGCCGGCCTGCGCACGCTGAGCTACACCGTGAACGACGAATGGGCCGCCCAGCGGCTGATCGACCTGGGCACGGACGGCATCATTACCGACCGGGTCGACCGGTTTTCGCCAGCGCGCTGAACGCCGCACCCGACGGAGCCAAAAGCGCAAATCCCCTATACCCCACCGTGCAGAATTTGCCCGAGGAGGGGTAGACTTGTGCTTTCTGGCCCGCGTTGCCGGCCGCCCGAAGCCCGAGGTTTCCTGAATGCCTGCTGAGCCTTTGTCCACGCCGTCCGAGCCGTCGTCCGCCACGCGCGGTGTGCGCCGCTTGTCGCGCGGGATTGTTCGGCTCGGGGCTCCGTTGTGCACCCTGCTGCTGACCGCGGTGGTCTCGCTGGCTTCGCTGGGTCTCACCAGCCTGTTCCTGCATGTGCGCGGCGATGCGGCGATGGGCGACGCGTTCTGGATTTCGCTGCTCGCGCCCTTGCCGATGGCACTGGTGTTCGGCGCGGCAAGTTTCATGCTGGTCATCGCGCTCGAACGCACCCGCACGCATCTCGACCGGCTGGCCATGACCGACCCGCTGACCGGCGTGTCGAACCGGCGCCGCTTCCTTCAGACCGCTCAGCGAGAGATCGACCTGGCGCACCGCCACCATCTGCCGCTGGCCTTGCTGATGCTCGACATCGACCGCTTCAAAGGCATCAACGATACCCACGGCCACCTGATCGGCGACCAGGTGCTGGTCGAAGTGGGGCGCCGCTGCCGCCGCGTGCTGCGCACCACCGACCTGCTGGCACGCTGGGGCGGTGAAGAATTCGTGATCTTGCTGCCCAACACCCCCAGCGACCATGCGCGTCAACTGGCCGAGCGGCTACGCCAGGCGGTGGCGATGTCGCACCAGTTGCTGGTGCAACAACAGCCGGTGTGGATCACGGTGAGCATCGGCGCCGCAGGCATTGCGCCGGGCGAGGCCGCTACGCTGGATGCCTTGCTGCAGACCGCCGACGAGGCCATGTCGCACGCCAAGAACA
>JAQGMQ010000598.1 GCA_028292305.1 Rhodoferax sp. | reverse complement strand
TGGGCGTGCGCGTGGGCGACCCGCTGACGCTGATCGCGCCGAGCGGCCAGGTCACGCCGGCCGGCGTCGTGCCGCGCCTCAAGCAGATGACGGTGGTGGGCACCTTCGACTCGGGCCACTTCGAATACGACTCGGCCCTGGTGATGGTGCACATCGACGACGCGGCCCGCATCTTCAGGCTCGAAGGCCCGACCGGCGTGCGGCTCAAACTGAAAGACCTGCACCAGGCGCGCCAGGTGACGCAGCAACTGGCCGGCACGCTCAGCGGCCACCTGCTGATCCGCGACTGGACCCAGCAGAACAAGACCTGGTTCGCCGCCGTGGAACTTGAGAAACGCATGATGTTCATCATCCTCACGCTGATCGTGGCCGTGGCCGCATTCAACCTGGTGAGCACGCTGGTGATGACAGTGACCGACAAACGTGCCGACATCGCCATCCTGCGCACCCTGGGCGCGAGCCCGCGCAGCATCATGGGCATCTTCATGGTGCAGGGCGCGATGGTCGGCGTGATGGGCACGCTGGCCGGCCTGGCCCTGGGCCTGCTCATCGCGTTCAACATCGACGTGATCGTGCCGGCGCTGGAGCAGCTGTTCCACGCCAGCTTCCTGCCACGCGATGTGTATTTGATCAGCCGCATGCCGAGCGATCCGCAGCAGGGCGACATCATGCCGATCGCGATCATCTCGCTGGTGCTGGCGTTTTTGGCGACCATCTATCCCAGCTTCCGCGCCAGCCGCGTGAACCCCGCGGAAGCCCTGCGTTATGAATAATGTCACCCCCACGCTCGGCACTGGCGTGTCCTCGCTGCCCCCCGAGGGGGCGTCGCCCGCCTTGGGGCGGCCCGGCGGCGGCGATCTCACCCCCACGCTCGGCACTGGCGTGTCCTCGCTGCCCCCCGAGGGGGCGTTGCCCGCCTTGGGGCGGCCCGGCGGCGGCCTGGCGGAAATCGTCCTGCAGGCGCACGGCCTGACCAAGCGCTTCACCGAAGGCCGGCTCGATGTGACGGTGCTGAAGGGTGTCGAGCTGCAGGTGTTTGCCGGCGAAACGCTGGCCATCGTCGGTGCCTCCGGTTCGGGCAAGAGCACTTTGCTGCACCTGCTCGGCGGGCTGGATGCGCCCACCAGCGGCACGGTGCACCTGAAGGGCCAGGCGCTGGCGCAGTTGAACCCCTCGCAACAGGGCGCACTGCGCAACCGGCACCTGGGTTTCGTCTACCAGTTCCACCACCTGCTGCCCGAATTCAGCGCGCTCGACAACGTGGCCATGCCGCTGTGGATTCGACGGGTTGCGCCCGCCGAGGCCGCCGCCACCGCCACGCGGACGCTGGCGTCGGTCGGCTTGTCGGAACGCATCCACCACCGGCCGGCCGAACTTTCGGGCGGTGAGCGCCAGCGCGTGGCCATCGCCCGCGCGCTGGTCACGCAGCCGGCCTGTGTGTTGGCCGACGAGCCCACCGGCAACCTCGACCGGACCACGGCCGACGGCGTCTTCGCGCTGATGCTGCAGCTGGCGCGCGACCAGGGCACGGCTTTTGTACTTGTGACACACGACGAAAGCCTGGCCGCGCGCTGTGGCCGAACGCTGCGGCTGAACCAAGGGCTCTTTGCCGTCTGAAGCGACGTCAAGCCGCGCGCGTTTCACAAATTGGGCCTTCGGGCCCTTTTTTTTGTGATTTTTTCCTGCGAATTAAGAGTAACACCGCGTTTCAAACATTTCACCAATCGGCCTGAAGCTGGTAACGTTGTGTTAACCACTGTTTTTTTACGATGCAGTGCTACGGTTGAGTGGCTTTTCAGCGGGGCGGCGATCTTGCCGATGAATCCGGACCAAGGCGTTCTACATGTTGGGACAGGCGAAATTCCGAGGCAGGGTGTTGCAGGTGCTGCGCGACAGCAGGGTGTTCGGCGCGCTTGACGAGACCCTGCTCGGCGATCTCGCCGACGTGCTCGAGCTGCAGGAAATTCCCGGCGGCAGCCTGGTGGTGCACGAGGGCGATACCGCCGACAGCATGTTTTTCGTGGTGGGCGGGCGGTTGCGCGTGTCGCGCCGCATGCGCGACGGCAGCGTGCTGCTCTACAACGAAATCCGCACCGGCGAGAGTGTGGGCGAGGTCGGCCTGATCCTGCGCCAGCCGCGCACGGCCGATGTCACCGCGGTGCGCGACTCGACGCTGGCCGTGCTGCACCGCGCGCCCTTCGAGGCGCTGCTGACACGCCACGCGCTGGCGCTGAACCGCGTGTTTTCGCAAGCCATCTTCGACCATCTTCGCCATGCCACCCAGGTGGTGGAACGGCACCAGGCGCAGTCGTTCGTGGTGATCCCGCTGCACGAAGGCGCGAACGCGGCCGAGGTGGCGCTGGGGCTGGTCGAGGCCTTCGCCAAGGTCGGGCGGGTGCACCACCTGCCGCCCGGGCTCGAGCGCGAACGCCAGGGCCGGGCCGGCGAGGGCGAAGTCGGCAAGGACCGCTTCGACGAACTCGAAGAACAGTACGACTACCTGGTCTACGAGGCCGACCCGAACCCCGATGCGCTGGGTGCGGCGTGGACGCGGCGGGCGTTCCGCCAGGCCGATCAGGTGATCTTCGTGGCGGCGGCCGGCTCGTCGCTGGAACGCGGCACGCTGGAGCGGCAACTGGCGGCCGAGCCCGGCTTCGCCATGAAGCGCAAGCATCTGGCCGTGTTGTACCCGGCCATCGCGTTGCGGCCCGAGGCCACCAGCGTCTGGCGCGCGGGCCGCGAACTCGAGCGCATCTACCCGGTGCGTACCCAATACCAGGAAGATTACGAACGGCTTACGCGTTTTCTACGCGGCAAAGCCGTCGGCGTGGTGCTGGGCGGTGGCGGGGCGCGCGGCTTTGCGCACCTGGGCGTGCTGCGGGCGTTGCACGAGGCCGGCATCCCGGTCGACCTGGTCGGCGGCAACAGCATGGGTGCCTTGATCGGCGCGCAGTACGCCTGCGGCATGGCGCTCGACGATATCCGCGACCAGACACGCCAGTTCGCCGCGGGTGGCGAACGGCTCACGCTGCCGCTGATCTCGCTGGTGTCGGGCCGGCGCGTGCAGCGCGATCTGCAGCTGATGTTCGGCGACACCGCCGTCGATGCGCTGTGGCGGCCGTTCTTCGCCGCCGCCTGCAACCTGACCAAGGGCGGCACCACGGTGCAGGAGACCGGCCCGCTGTGGCGCGCGGTGCTGGCCAGCAATTCTCCCGCCGGCCTTTTTCCACCCGTGGTGCACGAAGGCAACCTGCTGGTCGATGGCGCCATCCTGGAAAACGTGCCCGTCGACGCCATGCGCATGCGCCTGGGTACGCCGCTGGAGAAACGCCGCGGCAACGGCACCATCATTGCCATCGACGTGGACGTGCGCGAGGAAATGGGCGTCGACCCGACGCTGACGCGCCTGTCGGTGCGGCACACGCTGAAGGGCTTCTTCAGAAAGCCCGAGAACCCCACGCCCGGCATCGCCGACATCCTGTACCGCGCCGGCCACATCGGCGGCCTCAACCAGCGCGCGCACACCGTGGCGCAGTCCGACCACTACCTGGAGCCACCCGTTTCGAATTTCTCGCTGATGGCGTACAAGCGCGCCGACGAGATCATCGAGGTCGGGTACCGCCATGCCATGGAGGCCATCGCGTCATGGAAACCCTGACCCCGACCGAGACCGAGACCGAGGCTGCCGAGGCCAGCCCTCCGAGCAGCGGCGCTGGCGCGTCGGAGCGCATGCACCCGCTCTACGACGACGACCTGACGCTGTCGCTGAGCCAGCATGAAGTCTGGCTCGACCAGCGCGCCTGGGCCGGCAGCGCGCACCTCAACATCGGCGGCGGCGCGTTCCTGCGCGGGGCGCTCGACCTGGACATCTTCCGGACGGCGCTGACGCAGCTGGTGGCCGAGAGCGACGCCCTGCGGCTGGTGCCGCGCACCGACGGAAGTCAGCGCCTGTTGACGACCAGCGTGGTGAACCTGCAGGTGATCGACCTGAGCGCGGCCGAAGACCCCGAGGCCGCCATGCGCGCCTGGTGGCAGGAAGCCATCGCCGTGCCGTTCGTGCTGGACGGCACGCCGCCCTGGCGCTTCGTGCTGCTGCGCTCGCGCGACGATCTGCACGGCCTGACCATCCAGTTCCACCACCTGATCATGGACGGCTGGGGCACTTCGCAGGTGATGCGGCGCTGGAGCGAAATCTACAACGCGCTGGCGGCCGGCACCACGCTGGCGCCGCGCGCCGACCCGGGTTACCTGCAGTACATCGAAGAGTCGAAGGCGTACCGCAAGTCGAGCGCTTTCGAGCGCGACGCCACCTACTGGCGCGAGCAGATGCCGTCGCTGCCGCCGCCGCTGATCGAGCGGCGTTACGCCAACACCACGCAGCACGAATTGCCCGCGGCGCAACTCGCGGCGCAGCCTATCGCCCGTGCCGAATACGACCAGTTGCGCCAGTTCGCCACCGCCCGCGGCAGCACGCCGTTCAACTTCTTCCTGGCCGCGCTGATCATGTATTTCAGTCGCGTCGGCGGGCGATCCGAAGTGGTGGTCGGCGTACCGAGCCTGAACCGCAGCGGCCGGCGCTACACCGACACGCTGGGCATGTTCGTCGGCGTGATCCCGGTGCGGGTGCAGGTCACGCCCGAGATGACGGTCGACGGCCTGCTGGCCGCCGTGGGCACGGCCATGCGTGCCGCGCTGCGCCACCCGCGTTATCCGCTGAGCGAGATGAGCCGCACGCTGGAACTGGCACGCAACCGCCGCGAAGGCCTGTTCGACGTGCTGCTGTCGTTCGAGCGGCAGGACTACGCGGTGTCCTTCGGCGAAGCCGCGCTGGTCGATTCGCGCCAGCTGTTTTCAGGCAAGGCACGGTTTCCGCTGGGCGTCACCGTGTGTGAGTTCCATGCCGACCAGGACGTCGAGCTGGCCCTCGAGGCCAGCGCCGCGTGTTTCCTGGCCGGCGAGGTCGAGCTGCTGGGCCGGCGCATCTGGCACCTGGTGCAGACGGCGATGCGCTCCGGCACCAGCCGCATCGAGGACATCGCGCTGCTGCCCGACGAGGAATACTGGGCCCTGATCGAAGGCCTGCACAAGGACGTGGCCAGCCACGACACGGTGCAGCCGTTCGTGACGCTGTTCTCGCACCAGGCGGCGCTCCGGCCCGAGTCGGTGGGGCTGGTGTGGGACGGTGGCGCGCTCGACTACGGCACGCTCGACCGGTTGTCTAACCAGCTCGCCCACCAGCTGCTGAGCCAGGGCGCGGGCCGCGACCGCATCGTGGCGCTGGCCATGGACCGCTCGGCCGACATGGTGATCAGCATCCTGGCGGTGGCCAAGGCCGGCGCCGCCTTTTTGCCGCTCGACCCCGAAGCACCACTGGCCCGGCTGGCGTCCATCCTCGAAGAGAGCGGTGCCGTGGCGCTGCTGCTGCAACCCCAGCGCCTGGAGCAACTGGGCCGGCTGCACCCGCGCGTGGTGCTGGTCGACTGGCCCACGCTGCAGGCGCTGGGCGACGGCGAGTCCACCTCCGATTGCCCTTCGGTGCGCGGCGTGGTGCCCGCGCCGGACGACCTGGCCTATGTGTTGTTCACCTCGGGCTCCACCGGCCGGCCCAAGGGCGTGATGATCGAACACGGCACGCTGGCGCGCCGGCTCGGCTGGTTGTCGCGGGCCTATGGGGTCGATTGGCGCGACCGCTCGGCCCAGGCCACGCAAGTGACCTTCGACCCGTCGCTGATCGAGCTGCTGCTGCCGCTGGTGCACGGCGCGAGCGTGGCCCTGCCGCCGCCGGGCCGGCTGCTGCCCGAGTCGCTGGCCGATTTCGCCGTGGCCCACGGCGTGACCATCATGGCCTTCGTGCCGTCCACCATGAGCCGGTTTCTCGACACGGCCGGCCACCGCGCCGACCTCAAGCTGCGCGTGGCCTGCTGCGGCGGCGAGGTGCTGTCGCCCGAACTCGCCACGCGTTTCCTGCGGGAGACCGGGGCGCGGCTCTACAACGTCTACGGGCCCACCGAGACCGCGATCTTCGCCACCGCCTGGGAGTGCGAGAACCACCGCACCGACGTGGCCTTGCCCATCGGCCGGCCCATCGACGACACCCGCATCTACGTGCTCAACACCAGGCTGCAGCCGATGCCGCTGGGCGTGCCGGGCGAGATCTTCATTGGCGGCGACGCGGTGGCGCGGGGTTACCTGAAGCGGCCGGACCTCGACGAACAAGTCTTCCTGGCCGACCCGCACCGCCCCGGCAAACGCATGTACCGCACCGGCGACCGGGGCTGGCTGGGCAGCGACGGCAACCTGCATTTCATGGGCCGGCTCGACCGGCAGATCAAGCTGCGCGGCTACCGCATCGAACTCGGCGAGATCGAGTCGGCGCTGTCGGCCGTGCCCGGCGTGTTGCAGGCCGCGGCCAAGCTCGTCGAGCGCAAGGGCAAGCCGATGATCCACGCCTGGGTCTCGTCGATCGACCCGCAGACGGTGGACGGCCTGCAGCGCGTGTTGCGCGCGCGGCTGCCCGACTACATGATCCCGAGCGGCATCAGCATCCTGACCCAGTTGCCGGCCAGCACGGTGGGCAAGATCGACTACGACATGCTGCCCGAGCCCGGTCAGCACTCGTTGACCGGCATGGCGCGCCAGCCGAGTCGGCGCTTCGAACGCGAGCTGCTGGTGCTGTGGGAACAGGTGCTGGGCAGCGGCGCCCAGGCGGCCCAAAACGACGAGCCCGAACCTGTCGGCCAGGCCGGCGCGGAGGCCAGTTCGGCCACTGGCCCGCTGGGCGTGCAGGACAACTTCTTCGACCTGGGCGGCGATTCGCTGTCGGCCGTGAGCCTGCTCACCGGCATCGAGGCGCTGGTCGGCCGGAAGGTCCCGCTCTACATGATCACCGAGCACCCGACCATCGAACAGCTGGCGGCGGCGCTCAACGCCAACACCGCGCCGCCGGGCGTGCTGGTCAACCTGGGTGCCGACACGGGCCGGGTGCCGGTGTACCTGGCGGCGTCGGGCCATGGCGACCTGCTGCGCTTCAAGAACCTGGCGCGTGCGTTGGGCAACGCCTGCGACCTGCACATGCTGCAGCCGCCGTTCAACACCACGGTGAGTTGCATCGACGACCTGGCCCGGCTGTATGCCGACGCCATCACCGCGCATGGCCGCATGCCCGGCTACCTGGCGGGCTTCTCGGTAGGCGGCATCGCCGCGCTGGAGACGGCACGCGCGCTGCAGCAGCGCGGCCTGCCGGTGCTGGGGCTGATGCTGGTCGACACCACGTACCCGGCCTCGGTGATGGGCGGCACGCTGTTCTGGCGGCTGTCGGGCTGGCTGGTGCGGCGGCTGCATGTGCAGGAGCTGAGCCTGAACGGCCGGCGCCTGGGCGCCATGTTCAACGACCCGGGGCTGGTGAGCCAGGTGATGGCCTTGAAAGGTTATA
>JAQGMQ010000585.1 GCA_028292305.1 Rhodoferax sp. | reverse complement strand
CGCGTCAGCGGCTGCAGCGACCCGCGCCGCGCCGGCGCTGCCTGCCGTGTCGGCGGCACCAGCCGCACCAGCCGCACCGGCAGCCCAAGCCGCCGCGGCCACGCGCATCTTCAGCGTCGCCGAGCTGCCCGAAGACGTGCGCCAGCAATTGCCCAAGCTCGCCATCAACGGCGGCACCTACTCCACCCAGGCGGCCTACCGCATGCTGATCGTCAACGGCCAGGTGCTGCATGAAAATGACGAGCCCGCGCCCGGCGTGACGCTCGAGACCATCCGCCCCAAGGACGTGGTGCTGCGCTTCAAGGGTTACCGGTACAGCCTGGGTTATTGAGGCCGACTGTCGAGCGCAGGACTACACGCGGAAACAGCCCGCGCCCACACGGCGGGCCGAAGCGCCGTGGCCCAATCACCGCTAGCGCGCCGTGAGCAACTCGGCGCCCAACCATCAGAAAGGCCTGCCCCATGGATACATCGACCCACACCTTCGCCGACCTGTTCGACCAACTCGGCCTGCCCAGCAGCGAAGCCGACATCCAGGCCTTCGTCGCCAGCCACCGCCTCCCCGAAAGCGTCAAGCTCTCCGAAGCCGATTTCTGGAGCCCGACGCAAGCGCAATTCCTGCGCGAACAACTGCTGGTAGACGCCGACTGGGCCGAAGTGGTCGACCAGCTGAACGTGTCCCTGCGCGTCTGAAAAGTCGCGCGCCAAGCCGCCCAAGACCCCCGGGCTCTGCGTACAACTGAACCTGCCCCCGGCGCGCCTGCAAGGCCGCGCCCCCCGCGCGCAGCGCCAACGGTGCAGAAGGTGTGAGGGAAGCGTAGCGAGCGCCCCGAGGTCGCGTCGAGGACCGGAGCCGTACGCCCGTACGGTGAGGACCACAGACGCGAGATCGGGGCGCGCAGTAGCTCCCCTCACACCTTCTTAGTGGTGGTGGCCGTGCTCGCCGTGTACATGGCGGTGGGTGATCTCTTCGG
Source organism: Rhodoferax sp. (assembly GCA_028292305.1). Lineage (GTDB taxonomy): Bacteria > Pseudomonadota > Gammaproteobacteria > Burkholderiales > Burkholderiaceae_C > Rhodoferax_B. Next base: position 3,180 of record JAQGMQ010000585.1, on the reverse strand, counting down.
CCGTGGCCGCGCGCACATCCGCCACCGTCATCGAAAACCGCAGCGTCTGCCCGGCCAGCGGATGGTTCGCGTCGAGCAGCACCACCGGCCCCTTGATCTTGACCACGCGGAACACCCGGTCCTGGCCGTCGTCGCTGGCGCCGCGCAAGCTGCCGCCGACCTTCACGCCCGCCGGAAACTGCGTGCGCGGGATGGTGGTGGCCAGGCTCTCGTCGCGTTCACCGAAGGCATCGGCGGGCTCCAGCACGACGGTGGTCGAAAACCCCGGCGCCTGGCCGTCCAGCGCGGCTTCGATCTTGGGGAAGGTGTTGTCGTAGCCGCCGTGCAGATAGACCATCGGGTCCTTGCTTTCCTCGATGAGCTGGCCTTGCGCATTGGCCACCTTGTAGCGCAGGGTGACGACGGTGTCTTGGGTGATGTTCATTGGGCTGATCGTTTCTGCCGGCGCCACCGCCGGACTGGCGGCGATTGTCGCCCAGCGGCCTCTTGGCCGCCGCCGACGCCTCCGATAAACCAATAGCGGGTCCCAGCCACATCCTCGTCTGTTGCATCGGTGGCGCCGCCTCCGGTCATTTATCACGACGGCGCCGACTCTGTTTCCGAGTGTTGGAATTTGTGTTCTTTTCAACATCGAGAAAAATAGACTGCATGCAAACTCGGTTTTGTAGTGAGTCAAATTTGATTTGCATACAAATTTCCGCCTTTCCAATCCAGCCCGAGAACTCGCATGCCCAAATACTTCCGCACCTTCAAAACCGCTGCCGCCACGGCTGCCTCCCTGTTGATCGCCCTCGCCTGCGCCCCTGCGTCGGCAACGGTGACGATTGCCCCCATCAGCATGCAGTCCGGAGCCATCTCGACCCTGACCCAGGCCTTGCTGGCGCCGTCGAGCGGCATCTCCATCGTCGCCGGTTCGGAGACCTACCAAGGCACGAACTCGGTCGATCTGCAGCAGTCGGGGACCTACACGAACTTCAACCTCGCTTCTTCCGATGGCTCGGGCCCCACGATCCAGTTGGCCGACGGCATCTTGTTGACCACCGGCAATGCGAACCTGCCTGACTCGAACACCGACTGGGGCTTTGCGTCGGTAACCGACAGCGGGGCAAACACCATGCTGGGCGCGCTCAATGCGAGCGCAGGCGGCACACCGGACACGTTCGACGCCAACGCGCTGAGCTTCAACTTCACGGCCGCTCCTGGCACCAAGTCGATTTCCGCTCAGTTCGTATTCGGTACTGACGAATTCCCTACCCAGACGGTCACCGACGTCTTCGGCTTCTTTGTGGATGGCATCAATTACGCCTATTTCGCCAACGGGCAGTTGATTTCGAACACGCCCGACAACCCGACCAATTTCATCTCCAACCCCATCGACAGCCCTATCTACGGGATCGAATACAACGGACTGACCCAGACATTCACCGTAACCGGCATGCTGGGCGCCGGCAATGCAGATGGCAGCCACACGCTGATGATTGGCATCGCCGACACGTCCGACGCAGATTTCGACAGCGGCGTCTTCCTGACGTCGCTGAAGGCCGGCGTGGCCGACGACGGCGGCATCACCCCACCCAACAACGTGCCGGAACCTGGTTCGCTCGCACTGGTCGGCCTGGGTCTGGCTGCGATTTCGCGCGGCCGCCGCAATAAGAAGGTCTGATCTTTTCAGTGAACGCCGGACGCTGAAGGTCCGGCCCATAAAAAACGGCTGGCGTGCCCTATGGCATGCCAGCCGTTTTTTTATGGCGACGACTCGTTTCCCGTAGCGCCTCTACTTCGCCGCAGCCACGCCGGCAGGCGCCTCTGGCCGCTCCTCGCGCCCACCCGGGTGCCGCGCAAACCGCGCCGGGTCGCGGCCGTGCACCGGCGCTGCGTCGTCGAACGACCAGCCACCGAATTGCGTGCGGCGGTAGTCGGCCATGGTCTGCGCGATCTCGGCCTGGGTGTTCATGACGAACGGGCCGTATTGCGCCACCGGCTCGGCAATCGGCTTGCCTTGCAGCAGCAGGAACTCGGCCACCTCGGTGCCGGTGTTGACCAGCGCCACGTCGAGCCCCGCGTCGATCTCGATCGCCGAATGCGCATCGACGGCCGTGCCGCCCAAGGATACGCTGCCGCCCTTGAAGAAATACAGATTGCGCCGCGTGCCCGCGCCCTGGGCCGCGGGCAGGGTCCAGCGCGCGCCGGGGGCCATGCGCAGCGTCCAGATGGCGACGTCGGACTCGGCCTGCGCCGCCCAGGAATCGGGCGGCGGCGCGAGCGGGTCCACCGCTTCAGCCGCGGCCTGCAGCCGGCCGGCGATCACCGCCACTTCGGTGGTGCGGCCTTCCGCATCCCGGGCCAGCTGACGCGGGATGTCATGCGACCAGAACATCGTGAAATGCGGATTGGCCATCTTGTTGCGGGCGGGCAGGTTGAGCCAGATCTGAAACAGCTCGAGCGGGTTAGGCGCAGTCTGGTCGAGCAGCGGGAACATTTCCGAATGCACGATGCCGCTGCCGGCGGTCAGCCACTGAACATCGCCTTGGCCGAAGCGCGCGACCGCACCCAGCGAATCGGCGTGGTCGATCAGCCCCTTGCGGACGATGGTGACGGTCTCGAAGCCGCGGTGCGGGTGCGGCGGAAAGCCCGGTACACGCTCGCCGTGGTACATGCTCCAGCCATCCTTGCGGCTGAAGTCCTGGCCGATGTCGCGGCCAGCCAGCGACGTGGCCGGGCCCATGTCGGCGTTGGCCACGGGGTAGGCGTCGTCGTGGTACGCGCAAAACAGGAACGGGTCGATCGTGGCCCAGGGGAAACCGAGCGGTTTGATCAGGACGATCGGGTTGGTGGAATCGACGGGCGTGGTGGCACTGGTGGCACTGGTGGTAGTGGGGGCGATATGGGCGGACATGGCTTCTTTCCTTGTTGATCCGGTTGATCCTTGGGTATTGGCCAAGGGCCGGCGTTGCGCTTCACCCTATATCAGGCGCGCCGGCCCCGATGCAAGCCGCCGTGGCAAGACGGTGCGTCTCGCAGCCGTTGCCAATCGCGCGGCAACAGACAGGCGCGCGGGCCGCGCGATCGCCCGTAGCACAAGGTCTGAAACCGCCGCTTCTGAAAAAAGAGGTTGGAAGCTGGGCCAGACGGTCATAAAATAAATATACGGTACATAAGTAACATTAAGTTACTTTTTAT
>JAQGMQ010000776.1 GCA_028292305.1 Rhodoferax sp. | reverse complement strand
GTGTGGACGAAGAAGCACTGCTCGCAGCCTGCGACGAGTACATTTTCATCGGCAACGAGCGTGTCCACGCAAGCAAACCAATTCTGAAGATTCCTCACGAGAAGTTGATGCCACAGTGGCTCTACTCCCGGGCCGTAAACGGCAGCCCGGATTTTATTGCTGTGTGGCGCCGGGAGAGGTGACGCTCAACCGCTATTCTTCTACAGGATGCTAAATGGCTGCGTGCGATCAGCTGCGTGCACCCAACGATCCCTCGTTGAAGTTTCGCGCGAGCCGTCAGCGCTGCAGGCATCTTTCTTGCACGTCATCCGAGACGACCGGCCACACAGGGCCGCTGCGTCATGCCTGTAAAGCCACGAGCACAATGTGGCCGCTGCGCTGGCGCAACGACCATGAGCGGCCTGCAAACCTTCGCTTCAATGGCTACGCGGCGGTACGTACGCCGAGCCGGCTGGGTGCTATCAGCGGCTGGCCTACGACCGCGGCCAGCCGTGGGAAAGTGACATCGTCCACTTCGAGCGCCGCGTCGAGGAGCGGGCGGTCACTGCGCCGAAGGCCTACCTGGTGCCCCAGTCCTGGCGCGAGGGGATCGAGCGGCTCGAGTGGAACGGCGTGGCGCTGCAGCGCCTGGACGCCGACCGCCTGTTCGACGCGGCCCGGGTGTACCGGGTGCTCGAGGGTCGGCACGCGCGCGACCGCCTACGAAGGCCACACGTTCCATGACGTGGTGCGTCTGAGCACGCACTCCGAGGCAATCCAGGCGCGCGTTGGCGATGTGCTGGTGCCACTTGACCAACCCCAGGCCCGCGACGCGGCCGAGAACCAGGAGCCCGACGCACACGACAGCTTTGTCCGTTGGGGATTCCTCAACAGCGTGCTGGAGAAAAAGCAGGCCTCCATCTCGGCTTATGTCTTCGAGGCCACCGCCTCTCAGATGCTGGCCGAAGAACCGGCGTTGCGGCAGGCGTTTGACGAATGGAAGGCGGCGCATCCGACGCTGCAAGCGGTGCTCGGGCATCTTTTCATCAACGGGCGGCGCCATGCCGAGCCGGGATGGCGGCGCTATCCGGTGGCAGCGTTGATCTAATTAGATGAGGACCTATTCAAAATCTTCTTGGCTCAATCCTGCCGAAGATTCGAGCCCATTCAAAAACCGGGGCGATTGATTTTTCATTTTTGGGCAATGGGTATGGAGTTCTACGTGTTCTACGCTTTCCACCCGCTAGCCCTTGGGCAAGGTAGAAGATGGTCAATGGTCCTGCAGCGACGGGACTTTCTCGTTCTACGCTGTACTTCGGATACGCGTAGACCAATGTAGACGGCCGCGGCGAGTTGCGTCAAATCCACGAGTCGGATGAGCGAATCCCAGTACGTACAGAACACTAAAAGGGACGCGCGTGTGTGCGCGCGCACGACGTCGTACAAACGACACCAGAATCAAAAACGACGGTAGAGTCCGCGACCCGCCGTGTGGCGGGTCAAAGGATTAAAAATGTGGGTCATTTCAGAATTTGGCTTTTTCTCAGTCGTCGGAAAGCCAGGTGACCGCGAGACGGTCATGCTGACCGTACGTGCGCGAGTCAAGGCGGACCTGGAGGCACTGCGCAAGACCTGTCTGCCCACCCTCGGGCCAATCGGTATTTCTTGCACCATCGACTACCGGTATCGTGCCAAGGCAACGCGCGTCGAGGTCGCTGCCGCGATGGCCCAGGCCGTGCAGAACATCGGCTACGACAACTTCAAATCTAAGGTCAAGAAACAGCAGGGCGCGCCGCGCGCTGAAGTCTATGGACTAGTCTGGGAAGATTTGCTGGCTCTGCAGCGCTGAACATGGTGCGGCATCCCGCGCGCGACGATGCTGGGCGAAGGGTGCGCATCCAAAAGCCCTGCCAGCCCCAGCCCTCTGACCGCTCGGATCGATTCGTCCAGCATCGCCGTGGCAACGCCAGGCTGCCAGATGCCCACCATGCTGAATGGCGTGCCGTTCGCGCCTTTGAAGCCCGCGACGCACGCTGACGCCTGGAGCACCTCCTCTGCAGCCTTCACCGGGGGCACGCCGCGGTTCGATTGTCCCCAACAGCTGCAGCCGGCGCTGGTGCGCTGATTCTCGGGCCGGATGGCCGGGTGTGGCTCGCAGGCCCGACCAACGGTTTTGGCGGCACCTGGGTCTTTCCAAAAGGACGGGTTGTTCCTGGCCAGGGCCTCGAAGCCCCCGCGTTGCGCGAGGTGTACAAGGAATTGGGGCTGCACGTTCGCCTGGATGCGTTCCTTTGCGACGCGAGCAGGTCCACCACTTTTACTCGCTATTTCACTGCGACCCGCGTGGGCGGTGATCCTGCCTGCTGCGGCTGGGAAACACAGGCTGCCGCCCTCGTGCCTTTCGGCCGGCTCGGCGAGCTGCTGACAGGTGCGCACGATGCACCCATCCTCGCGGCTCTCTCGGCCCATCTGGCGAGCTTGAAGCCGCAGCCAGGTTAAAGGGATTTCCGCCTATTTTTTTTGGACGGCGACATTGCGGCGTCGCGGGTGCGCATGACAGTCGCACGAGATGTTTTCAACAACCGCGCGATCGCCGCGACAACTTCGCCATTCCGCCTTGGCGCGCGCCAGCCCGGACTGCGTGCGTTACAACAGAAGGTCCCGTTCGAACTCCGCGACTGCCGCGATCACGCCCATGGTCATCCTGCCGGCGGGGCTGGTGAGATCGACGCCGCCCAAGGCCAAGCAGTGCACCCGAACCCCCATCGCGTCCAACGCTTCCACGGACGCGCGCACATCCATCGCATTGCGACCCAAGCGGTCCAATTTGGTGACGATCAGCACATCGCCTTGTTCCAGACGGTCGAGGAGCTTCTTGAAGCCGGGCCGCTAGTTGGCCGCAACGCTGCCGCTGATGGTTTCAACGATGGTGCGGGCTACGGTGACGCGAAACCAGCAGCGGCAAATTCCTGTACTTAGTTGTCGGTGGTTTGGTCCAAGGTGGACACGCGGCAATAGGCAAAACTCGGGACATGGGAGCTCTGGGAAAAGTGTTCGAAAACGGTGACGGGACGATAGACGTGTCCCGGAGCTGGAGTCGACTGGTTTCTGAACAGACTCGCAGCGTCTGACGAAAAATGGTCGTTTGCGGCCATAACCACAAGATTTAACTGTCATGATGATCGCGCGTCGCGACCACTTCCCTCGTAAGAAGTGGCGTTCTTGTTCTAGCCGTAGTGCATCGCTGCGCCGATCCATGGGCTTGTCTTGAAGGTAGAACTCACCAGCTCGTCTAGGTGCTCGATGACTAGCGCGCGAATCTTCTCCACTGTCGGTTCAAATTCATCGCGACGGTGGACGATGGCCAGCGTGCGGCGCGCACTTACATCGGGTAGCGGCAGCAATCTGAACGCCTCGGCCGGAAAGCCGCACTGCGCGATGCAGATCGGGGTCGAGATGGCCCAGCCGAGTCCCGCATCGACGGTGGTCAGCACGGCCTGCGAGGTATGGAACTCGAAGTGCTCCGGCAACTCCAGGCCGAGATGGCGAAGAATGCCTTCGATGGCGCGGGCAATGGCCGACCGGCCGGTGTAGCGCACCACGGCGAGTTGGCGCAGCAGCGCCAGGGGCAGCGCGGCAGCGTCGTCGGGCAGCGGGCCCGCGCTGCGCGGCAGCACGGCCACGAACGGCTCGGAGACCAAGCGGATGCGGTGCAGGCCGGCAGGGCCGGCTTCGGGGCTGCTGGTGACCACGACGTCCAGGTCACGGGCGTGCAGCGCCTGCAGCAGGTCGGGCGTCAGGCCCGAGCGGATCTCGATCTCGTTGGCCATCTGCTGCAGCCGCCGCACGAACCTGCTGTTGAACGGGATCACGCAGCCGATGCGCAGCAACGGGACGCGGTCCGCGGCGGCGCTGGTGACGACGGCGCGCAGCGAGGCAACATCCGACATCAGGCCGGCGGCGCGGTGGTAGAGAGCGTAGCCGGCATGGGTGGGACGCAACGGGCGGGTGCTGCGGTCGAGCAGTGCGATGCCCACGCCGCGTTCGAGTTCATGCAGCGCCATCGACACCGCCGGCTGCGTGATGCCGAGCGAGGCCGCGGCCTTGGTGATGCTGCCGGTGTCGACCACCGCAACCAGGATCTGGATCGCACGCAGATTGAGCATGTCGGATGAGACCACGGCCGCACGCTGCGTGGCGACACGACTGGCCCGTGGGTGATGCGGTCCATAGATTCTACTTATAGTCCATGACGCGGCGGCGCGGGGCGCGGCCCAATGCAGGCTACAAGAACCGGTCTTCGCCGGTCGAGCCAGGAGACATCCATGCCATCCATTTCGCGCATCTGCGCCTTGCTGTTGGGCTGCGCCTTGGTCACGGCAGCGCACTTGCCGACCCTTGCGGCCGAACCTTTCCCGGCGCGCCCGGTCAAGATCGTGGTGCCGTATTCGGTCGGCGGCGGCACCGATGCCGTGACCCGGCCGCTGGCACAGCGCCTGAGCGAAATTACCGGCCAGGCCTTCATCGTGGACAACAAGCCCGGCGCGGACGCCACGATCGGCGCGGCCCAGGTGGCCCGGGGCCCGGCGGACGGCTACACCCTTGTCGCGGTGTCGGGCGTACCGTTTCTGCTGAACCAGTCCGCCTACAAGAACCTGCCCTACGACACGATGAAGGATCTGGTGCCGGTTGCCATCTTCAGCACCGTGCCGATGCTGCTGGTCACGTCCGCGGCGTTGCCGGTGGACAGCGCCGTCGCGCTGGTCAACCACGCCAAGGCCAACCCGAACAAGCTCGACTATGCGGGCACCGACCAGATGACCTATCTCGGCATGGAACTGATCGCGCGCGGCACCGGCATGGAGTTGACGTACGTGCCTTACAAAGGCGCCGGGCCGGCGGTCACGGATCTGCTGGGCAACCACATCGCGCTGATGCTGAGCAGCATGAGTGCCGCGTTGCCGCAGATCAAGGAAGGACGCATGAAGGCGCTGGCCATCACCACCAGCAAACGCTCCGCCGCGCTGCCCAACGTACCCACCATCAGCGAGACCATCCTGCCCGGTTATGAGCTCACTGCGTGGTTCGCCATCTTCGCGCCAGCGGCCACGCCGCCGCAGATCGTCGACAAATTGGCCGACGCGATCCAGTCCGCCGTCAAGACACCATCGCTGGCGCAACAGATCGAAGGGCAGGGCGCCGAGATCCTGTTCTACGGCCCGAAGGAGGCCCAGGCTTTCATCGCCAGGGAGAACACCCGCTGGGCGCGCGCCTACACCGACGCCAACAGCAAGGCCACCGCCAAGGCGCCATGACCGAAGACCTCGCCGATCTCGCCAGTCGGTTGCGGTTTGCAAGCACCGATGCGGCAGCGATCGCGGCGGCGAAGGACTTGGTCGTCGATCACATCGGTGTCAGCCTGCGCGGCTGGCACGAGCCCTGGACCGCCATCGCGCGTGAAACGGCGCTCGAAGATGGCGCCGCGCCCGCTGCCACGCTCTACGACGGCACCCGCACCTCGGCCCGCAATGCCGCTTTCGCCAACGGCGCGGCCGGCCATTCCCTGGAGCTCGATGACACCCATGACCGCTCGCTGACCCACCCGGGCACGGTGGTGATCCCGGCGGCGCTCGCCGTCGCCGAGGCGCTGGGGCTGGGTGGCGCGCGGGCGCTGCAGGCGATCGTGGCCGGTTATGAAGTGCAGTGCCGTCTGGGCATGGTGCTCGGGCAGGAGCTCATCGAGCGAGGCATGCATCCCACGGCGACGCTCGGTGTGTTCGGCGCCACCGCGGCGGCGGGCAACCTGCGCGGGCTGGATGCGGCGCAGATGGGCCGTGCGTTCGGCATCGCCGCATCGATGAGCGCGGGGTTGATGCAGTTCTCGCAGGACGCCGAAGGCACCATGGTCAAGCGCCTCTACGGTGGCTTGCCCGCGGAGCGCGGCGTGCTGGCGGCGGCGCTGGCATCGCGCGGCTTCAGCGGGCCACGCGGTGCGATCGAGGGGCGCTACGGCGTCGCGGCCATGCTGGCGGATGCGGCGCTCCCCCTGCCGGCGTCCCTGTCAATGGAAGCGGGCCATGAGATCAGCCGGGTGAGTGTCAAGCTTTACCCCTGCT
>JAQGMQ010000937.1 GCA_028292305.1 Rhodoferax sp. | reverse complement strand
AAGCTGTACAATGGCCGATTTGCTGACGATAGCTTCTGGAAGCTTTTGTTGGCTCCATTTCCATGCATGTTATATCCAGCTACGATATGGGCTTTTCTCTTTCAAGGGACTTTTGTGACCTGGGTACGTCTAAGAACGTGATAACTTTTTTCAAATCCATATACTAACATAACCTCCTAAACATGTAGGGCATCGGTGTCTCTGTCGTCCTAGCCCAAATCTTCTCTGCACCCCCATACAATTTCAACTCGGAACAAATGGGCTACATCTACGCTGCACCCACCATCGGTGCTCTCCTAGCCTACATCCTGACACTTCTCACCTCAGATTCCATCGTCCTCTTCCTCGCCCGACGGAACAACCTCACCTACGAGCCTGAATTCCGGATTATCCTCGTCATCCCCGTATTCCTCACCGGCATCCCAGGGCTAATCGCCTACGGATACGCCACCACAACTCCCGGATTACACTGGATCGTCCCCAGCATCCTCTACGGTATGCTCACCTTTGCGGTGATAGTCAGCTGCATCGTAACGTATAGCTATCTTCTCGACGCACATAGGGAGGTCAGCGTGGAAATGATGGTTGCGGTGTTGCTTTTGAAGAACTTTTTTGCATGGGGGAGCACGTATTATTTGCCAAATTGGATTGTGCAGTGGGGTCCCAGGAAGGTGTTTCTGACAATGGGGTGTATTCAGGGGGCGATTTGTCTGGGGAGTGTGGTGGTGTGGGTTTGGGGGAAAGTGTGGAGGGAGAAGATGGAGAGGGTGCAGTTGTTGAAGAGGTTGGGGTTGAAGCCGGGAAAGATGAGGACTGAGTGAGTGTGGAATTGGATAGGGTATAAATTGATTTGCTAAAAGTTGTGGAATCTGCTATGCCTGAGCGTAGTTTTGTTGGTGTGTTGGTGTCTTCTGTTGTATTATGCTGTGTTACTAGGAGTCTGAATTTAAAAGGCGGTCATTGTTCTGGGGAGATAATTCTATATAATATGATTGGAGTGAATTACTCTTATGTGCATCCTTTCTAACAGTTGAAGTAGTTGTTTGGGATTTTTCTACTGAGCTCTAAGCCACCTCCACCCCGTGGTCAAACGTCCTGCGATAGAATATGCCTCAGAACTTAGTGGGTACGTACCTGCCTGTATGTATGTTATTTTTCAACAGTTAATGGGGAGATACACAGGAAGAGGGCTTTGGTTTAATGTCTAATGTCTAATGATAGATAAGTACTGGGCCTATTCATGACGATATGAGAGGCAATTTCTTTAACGATTGCACCAAACAGGTGCCGTCCACAAATAAAGTGCAAGAAAGACTTTGATGTGAATCTTTGACTTATATAAGTATGTACCAAGTCGAACTCGGCAGCTGGACCTCGTATGCGGCATTTATCAAAAAAGTTATCCTAGACATTCAGACCCTTCGCCTACATGAATCCATCGAGCCATGAATACCAAGGTTAGAGCTGCCCATGAATGCGAGTCGACAAAACTTCGATATGGCTTCATTGTGGCCAGAAGCTGGAGGTATTGATTTGCATCGGAGTTAAGAATGAGAGTTTACGGCGAAAGGCTATTTTTGTGCTTAAGTATAACTGATGAATCAAAGCCAACTGCTGTGGAAGAGTGCAATATAAAATGCAAGAGGCACGCACCACAGATCTCAACTACCACCATTCATTCAACTACATCACGGCGACAGTGGCAGGAGTAGAAGCTCCCAGCAGCATCATCAAAGGACAAACATTTAGGTATTTATAGGCCATCAGGTGCCTGTTAGGTGCATGGCACGGCTGGCCAGTTTGGTTTAATTTCAATTTGAGTAACGTGTTATAAATAAAGTAAGTTACCCGCTAATCCGCTGCCCACAAACTTCAAACGTTAAATCTACATTCCGATCGAGCTGAAGCTGACCCGTCCGACGTTGCAAGTATAAAAGTATCTGATCTTGCACCGGCCAGCAACTTACAACATCGCGCCTGAAGGGACCATAAGAATAGGGGAAAACTTGGCCTGGAGGAAGGCAGCTGATATTGCGATGACCTCAGACCGGTACTACTGGGGCCCTCTTATTTCCGAGCATGCAACGAACTTGGTCCGTTGTCCGAGCTTGGCCTATCTTATTAAGAGGTCGAACTTGGATGATCTGATGTCTGAGCATTCAACGAATTTGGCGAGCATTCTGCGAACCCACGAAGCAGGGTACCTTTGGGATAGACCTGCACCCTCACCGAGCTCGCTCCCGAGCCAGCATCCGAGTCCGAGCTCTGAAGGGAAGCCCAGCACTACGACTACTACCAGTACTACTACTATTCCAAACCGCATCTTTGAGCTCCTACTCCAAGCCTTATACGCCTACCCCGTTCTATCGTGTCTCGCGGCATACAGCCACAGATGCGAGCTAATCAACCTCTCCCGCACCTGCCGAGCACTACACAGCATTGTCTCCACGATCGGAAGGAGCAAGAACGCCTTCAAAAGCTGCCAGCACGGGCGCCCGTCCACGTGGCCCCCGCGCCTCTACCACCCCGGGCCGCCACCATGCTTCATCTGCCGAGTACCCACTTGCAACGAGTGCGGGAACTGGCGTTATTTGAAACATTGGGACAGGTGGAAGAAGCTCACCACCATCGTGCCCTCGGCTATCTGCATCCACCGGAAGCTCTGCCTGGTCGTCTTGCGTCGCCCTAGAAGAGTGGGCCTCACTGAGGCTGCTGATGCTTCTGGTACTGCTACAGCTACTGCTACAGCTACTGCTACAGCTACTGCTACTGCCACTCTCACTGCTACTACAACTACTGCTGGTCGTGCTGCAGTTCTCGAAGACAAAATAGCAGTATGTGGGAAGCCCGAGGGAGCGGCCCGGGACGCATCCTGGAGAAGGAGACTCAAGGGCACGTCTTTCGACTTGGACAAGGTAGGCCGAAAAGGAGATGTAGATCGATCTGGCCCACTGGTGTGGGTGCTGCTCAACGAGTGGCTTTGTGGGAGTTGCTTGGCCGCGCCTGAAGCGGAGTTAATGCCCATACGGGCAGAGGGGCTGCAGGAGGATCCGTGTAAAATCTGTCGTGAGCGGACGATTCAGAAGCTCTGGAGTTATTGCCAGACACTCAGGCGCGAGCTTTGAGATGTGGCGTGGGAGAATATGCTTGTAATGTATGTACTGCACATAGTAGAATGTCTTTGCTGCTTTGTTTGATCTATCAGATACAATTTTTTCTTCATGTACTTTATTGCGGTGTGTTTCTGGAAGTCGTATTGTCGTCAGCCCAAAAATACTTTGTCTACTTCTAATTTTACTTGTGGTTCATTTCGGTCAGGGTCAGATTTACTTGCTTGAGTAATGATATGTAGACATAATACCCTTGAGCTCTGTCTTCCCAAATACATGTACATCAGACTACAGT
>JAQGMQ010000571.1 GCA_028292305.1 Rhodoferax sp. | reverse complement strand
GCTTCCTCGAACGCCTGGCGCAGCAGGAACGGGCGGCACTCGGGCGCCGTGATGTGGCGGTAGGTGCCCAGCACGATGTTGTTGGCGGCCAGCGAATCGGCGGTGACGAAGAAGCCGAGGTTGCGCTTGACGATGCGGCGTTCGTCTTCGGTCAGGCCGTTCGGGTCCTTCCACAACGCGATGTCGCGCGTCATGTTCACTTCTTGCGGCATCCAGTGGTTGGAGCACGAGGCCAGGTATTTTTCCCAGGCCCATTTGTACTTGAACGGCACCAGCTGGTTGACGTCGGTCTGGCCGTTGATGATGCGTTTGTCGGCGGCGTTGACGCGGCGTGCGACAGGGGCTGCGGCTTGTGTAATGTGGGCGATGGCGCCGTCGTGCAAGGTGCGCGTGGTGGCTGCAGCAGCCGATGGCGCAGTCGATGCGTGGGCATTCATTGGAGAGTGCTCCACCTCACGGTTGATGGCTAAACCGTTTTGCGCTGCAGGTGGCAGTGAGGGCTTGACTTCTTCGTCCCAGGTCAACATAGATTTTCCAATGTGCGGATTATGAAAGCGACCGTGCGAAATGAAAAGGGTTCATTTTTTTCACGGCCGTTTTGTTCGGGTTGTGTTGCTCGTTCGCATCGCAAAACCGCGAGGTCGTGCGATGCGATGCGGGTGAATCAACGTGGATTCATCGGCCCTTGCAAATCGTTATTGGCATGCCTCGCAACCTGGGTCGTCGATCGCGCAGAACTTGATGTCGGTCGCAGGCGTGGCCATCGTGGTCTGGGCTTCGATCTGCTCGCGTGCGGCGGCTGCCGCGGCTTCTAGCGAACGCGTCTGCGTGGCCGGTGCCATCGACGCGGCCGACGGTGCATTGCCCGACGACACCGAGTTCATGCGGCCCGCGGTCACGGTCGATTTCTCGGCATGTGTGGCACCGCGGGTGCGCAGGTAATAGGTGGTCTTCAGGCCGCGTGTCCAGGCCAGCTTGTAGGTGTCGTCGAGCTTCTTGCCCGAAGCGCCGGCCATGTAGATGTTCAGCGACTGCGCCTGGTCGATCCACTTCTGGCGACGGGCCGCGGCCTCGACGAGCCAGGTGGTTTCGATCTCGAACGCGGTGGCGTAGAGCGACTTGATCTCTTGCGGCACGCGGTCGATCGGCTGCAGCGAACCATCGAAGTGCTTCAGGTCCATCACCATCACGTCGTCCCACAGGCCCAGGCGCTTCAGGTCGCCGACCAGGTAGCTGTTGATGACGGTGAACTCACCCGACAGGTTCGATTTCACCGACAGGTTGCCGAAGCTCGGCTCGATCGATGCGTCGACGCCGATGATGTTGGAGATGGTGGCCGTCGGTGCGATGGCGACGCAGTTGGAATTGCGCATGCCGTCGGCCGCGATCTTCTTGCGCAGCGCGTCCCAGTCGAGCGTGACCGAACGGTCGACTTCGACATAACCGCCGCGCGCTTCGGCCAGCAGGTCGAGCGTGTCGAGCGGCAGCACGCCCTGGTCCCACAGCGAACCCTTGTAGCTGGAATAGCGGCCGCGTTCTTTCGAGAGTTCGGTCGAAGCCCAGTAGGCGTAGTAGCAGATGGCTTCCATCGAGGTGTCGGCGAAGGCCACGGCGGCGTCGCTGGCATAGGGAATGCGCAGTTCATACAGGCTGTCCTGGAAGCCCATCAGGCCCAGGCCCACCGGACGGTGGCGCAGGTTCGAATCACGTGCCTTCTTCACCGCGTAGTCGTTGATGTCGATCACGTTGTCGAGCATGCGCATCGCGATGGAGATCGTCTTCTTCAGCTTGGCGTGGTCCAGCTGGCCGCCCTTGATGTGTTGCAGCAGGTTGACCGAGCCGAGGTTGCACACCGCGGTTTCGGTGTCGCTGGTGTTGAGCGTGATCTCGGTGCAGAGGTTCGACGAATGCACCACGCCGCTGTGCTGCTGCGGCGAACGCACGTTGCAGGCGTCCTTGAACGTGATCCAGGGGTGGCCGGTTTCGAACAGCATCGTCAGCATCTTGCGCCACAGGTCGGCCGCGGGCACGGTCTTGCTCGGCTTGATCTCGCCGCGGCTGGCGCGTTCTTCGTAGGCCACGTAGGCGGTCTCGAAGGCCTTGCCGAACAGGTCGTGCAGGTCGGGCACGTTGGAGGGCGAGAACAGGGTCCACGAACCCTTCTCCATCACGCGGCGCATGAAGAGATCGGGAATCCAGTTGGCGGTGTTCATGTCGTGGGTGCGGCGGCGGTCATCACCCGTGTTTTTACGCAGCTCCAGGAACTCTTCAATGTCCAAATGCCACGTTTCCAGGTAGGTGCACACCGCGCCCTTGCGCTTGCCGCCCTGGTTCACGGCGACGGCGGTGTCGTTCACCACCTTGAGGAAAGGCACGACGCCTTGCGATTCGCCGTTGGTGCCCTTGATGTGCGAGCCGAGTGCGCGCACGCGCGTCCAGTCGTTGCCCAGGCCGCCGGCAAACTTGGAGAGCAGCGCGTTTTCCTTGATGGATTCGTAGATGCCGTCCAGGTCGTCCGGCACGGTGGTGAGGTAGCAGCTCGAGAGTTGCGGGCGCAATGTGCCGGCGTTGAACAGCGTGGGCGTGCTCGACATGAAGTCGAACGACGACAGCACTTCATAGAACTCGATGGCGCGGGTCTCGCGGTCGATCTCGTTCACGGCCAGGCCCATGGCCACGCGCATGAAGAAAGCCTGCGGCAGTTCGATGCGGGTCTTGCGCACGTGCAGGAAGTACCGGTCATACAGGGTCTGCAAGCCGAGGTAGTCGAACTGCAGATCGCGGCTGGCCTTCAGGGCGGCACCGAGTTTCTTCAGGTCGTACTGCAGCAGCTTCTCGTCGAGCAGTTCGTTTTCGACGCCCTTCTTGATGTACTGCGGGAAGTAGTCGGCATAGGCCTCGGCCAGTTCACCTTGCGTGACTTCGGTGCCCAGCACTTCCTTGGCGATGGTCAGCAGCAGCAGACGCGCCGTGGCGTAGGTGTAGTCGGGGTCTTTTTCGATGAGCGTGCGCGCGGCCAGGATGGCGGCCTTGTAGACCTCTTCGATCGGCACGCCGTCGTAGAGGTTGCGCATGGTCTCGGCCACGATCGGGTCGGGCAGCACCGTGGCGCTCAGGCCGGCGCAGGCTTCGGTGATGAGCTGCTTCAGGCGGGCGATGTCGAGCGCGACCTTGCGGCCGCCGTCGATCACGTGCAGCGTGGCAGCCGGCGGTGCGGCTTGTTCGACCTGCTTGGCGCGCTCCTGCGTGCGGCGTTCGCGGTACAGCACATAGGCGCGGGCGATCTCGTGGTGGCCGCCGCGCATCAGGCCCAGCTCGACCTGGTCCTGCACGTCTTCGATGTGGAAGGTGCCGCCGCCCGGACGCGAACGCACCATGGCGCGGATCACGGCCTGGGTCAGGTTGTCGACCACCTCGCGCACGCTGGCCGAGGCCGCGCCCTGCGTGCCGTGCACGGCCAGGAAGGCCTTCATCATGGCGACGGCGATCTTGTTCGGCTCGAAGGGCACGACGGCGCCGTTGCGGCGGATGATCTGGTAGTGCGCGAGCATGTCGGCGCTGGGCAGCGTGTTCGTCTGCGACGGTGCGGCGACAGGTGCGCGCTGGCCCAGGTTGGCGGAAGAGGGGGTGGTCGATGCGCTTTGCATGGTGTCCTTTTCTTTGCGGTTTTTGTTAGCGGTGAATGGCGGTGAGCAGCAGTAACGGGGCGAAAAATACTTGGCGGCCGGTGGCTTTGGCTCGGCTCCGGCATGGCGTCAAGGGGTCAGGTTTCGGCAGGGCCGGGGGGTCTCCAAAGCGGCTTCAGAAAGCTGGCCGGGGGGCGTTCACCAAGCGGTCCGGTGTGCCTCGTCTTGCCGTGGCCGTCACCGTTGCCGCTCGCTTTTCGCCACCCTGTCATCCCCTGGACGCCACCTGGCCCGTTATCGTGCTGGCCACTATATATGGGGTCTGGAATCAATTCAACCCACTACCCGTAGTGTACCCGCGGCAGCGGGCTTGCATTGGGCGGAGACGTCAATTCCATTTTCGCGCAGGGCTTGTCCGGGTGCTGCGCAAGCCCTTGTCATTGCACGTTCCGAGTAGGGAAAAGCAGACGGGACGCGGCTTCCGGGGGCATTCGTTGCGCATGGCCGCTTGTAGCTTGATCTGGGCCAGTTGCGCCACAGATTCGCACAGGCTTTGAAACTGCACCCAGCGCTGGCAAATTTTTTTTAGACGGTGTCGCTGGGACGCACAGCTGCGGGGAACCACGCGCCGCCCCAGCCCGTGCCGCGCTGCAGCATCGGCCAGTCGAATCCGGCGCCCGGGTCGTGTTTGCGACCGGGTGCGATGTGTTCGTGGCCGGCCACGTGGCGCACCGGATAGGCTTGTCCCAACGCGGCGGCCAGACTGACCAGCGTCTCGTATTGCGCGGGCTCGAATTGGCCGCCTTCCAGGCCTTCAAGCTCGATGCCGACCGAGTCGTCGTTGCAATTTGCGCGGCCCCGGTACTGCGATGTGCCGGCGTGCCACGCGCGGTCGTCGGCGCTGACGAATTGCCACAGCGCGCCGTCGCGCCGCACATAGAAATGCGACGACACCTTGAGCCCGCGGATGCTGTCGAAATACGGATGGGCATCCCAGTCGAGGGTGTTGCCGAACAGTGCCATCACCGCGTCGCCGCCGTATTCGCCCGGCGGCAGGCTGATCGAATGCACGACGATCAGGTCGATGCGCGCGCCTGCTGGCCGCGGCCCGAAATTGGGCGAGGGCTGGCGCCGGGCAAACCGGTACCAGCCATTGCGCCACAGGGCTTCAGTCGTCGTGTCCATCGGGGCTGTCCGCATCACGGTCAGGATCCTGCGGGGCGGCGATGTTCAGCCGCTCGATGCGGTAGCGGATCTGGCGCAGGCTCAGGCCCAGCCGGGCGGCCGTGGCCGTGCGGTTGAAGTTGGTCTCGCGCAGCACCTTGATCAGGATCTCGCGTTCCTGCTGGTCCAGGTACGCCTGCAGGTCGCTCGGGATCGGCGCGCGGGCCGGCCGCTCGGTGCGGGCCGCGGCGTCTGACGCGGCCACGGGCTGCTGGCTCGGGGTCTCGACCAGCGGCGCAAAGGCCTCGGTGGCTTC
>JAQGMQ010000567.1 GCA_028292305.1 Rhodoferax sp. | reverse complement strand
GCCGGCGCCAACATGATGACCTGGCTGGCGCTGGCCGCCGAATGGCAGCGTGACTGGGCCCGGGCCGAGCAAGCCGCCGCGTTGACGCAAGTGATTACGCAGCATGCCGGCGGCAGCGGCATCGCGTTCCTGTGGGAGCAGCAACTGCTGAACACCCCGGTGCCAGTCAACGCGTGATGATTTAAAAGCGGAGGCGAGATTCATCAGCCGGCCGCTCTCCGCGCGCCGCGCGGTGGGTTCACCCCGCTCCGCCATCGAATCCATGTTCGGCCAGCCGGTCGTCCATGTCGTCACCGACGCCGTAGCCCAGGTTGTGGCTCAAGCGTCGGACGGCATCCAGGCGGCCCAACAACGCTGGCCTGTTTGCTTCTGGCAATGCGCCGACGGCAGTCAACGCTTGCCCGAACATCCGTACCATCGCGTCGAAGTAGCTCTCGTCCTGCAAGCCGACATCGTTGCTGAAGCCCGCAGCGCGCTCGCAAAAGTACACCATCAGCTCGGCCAGGTCCTCCGGCTGGCCGACGGCCTTCTTGTAGTCCGCGACGGCCTTCCTGGCCTTGGCGACCGAGGGGTCCTGGTTCTTGAACACGTCGGGCCACAGCCAGCGGTCAATGGCTGCCTTATAGGGCTTCAGCACATCGTCGCCGAGCCCGAAGCGGGTGTGCAGGAAAGCCTGGTTGTCCTTGCTGGCGGCATAGAGGTCCTGCACCAGGCCGATCAAGCCTGGGCGGTCGAAGTCGGCAAGCTTGCCCTTGACGTCGGACCAGGTGGGTTTAGTGCGGCCCGTCACCGTCGGATTCCCAGCCCGTCACTCCCACTCGATCGTCGCTGGCGGCTTGCTGCTCACGTCATAGGTCACGCGGTTGATGCCGCGCACCTCGTTGATGATCCGCCCCGACACCTTCTTCAACAGCGCATACGGCAGCTCGGCCCAATCCGCCGTCATGAAATCGCTGGTCTGCACGGCGCGCAGGGCCACCACATAGTCGTAGGTGCGGCCGTCGCCCATCACGCCGACGCTCTTCACCGGCAGGAACACCACGAAGGCCTGGCTGGTGAGGTCGTACCAGCTCTTGCCGGTGGCGTCGTCCTTGAAGTTGCGCAGTTCCTCGATGAAGATCGCGTCGGCGGCGCGCAGCAGGTCGGCGTATTCCTTCTTGACTTCGCCGAGGATGCGCACGCCCAGGCCCGGGCCAGGGAACGGGTGGCGGTAGACCATGGCGTGCGGCAGGCCCAGGGCCACACCGAGTTCGCGGACTTCGTCCTTGAACAGTTCGCGCAGCGGCTCGAGGAGCTTCAGGCCGAGCTGTTCGGGCAGGCCGCCGACGTTGTGGTGGCTCTTGATGGTGACGGCTTTCTTGCTCTTGGCGCCGCCGGACTCGATGACGTCGGGGTAGATGGTGCCCTGTGCGAGGAAGGTCGCGCCTTTGTGCCCGCCGGTGCCGGCCTTGAGCTTGGCGGCCTCCTGCTTGAACACGGTGACGAACTCGCCGCCGATGATCTTGCGCTTGGCTTCGGGGTCGCTCACGCCGGCGAGTTTGCCGAGGAACAGATCGCTGGCATCGGCGCGGATCACCTTGGCGTGCAGCTTGCCGACGAACATCTCCATCACCATGTCGCCTTCGTTCAGGCGCAGCAGGCCGTGGTCGACGAAGACGCAGGTCAGCTGGTCGCCGATGGCCCGGTGGATCAGCGCGGCGGCCACGCTGGAGTCAACACCGCCTGACAAACCGAGGATGACTTCCTCGTCACCGACCTGTTCGCGGATCCTGGCGACGGCCTCTTCGATGTAGTCGCCCATGATCCAGTCGGCGCGGGTACCGCAGATGCGCAGCACGAAGCGTTCGAGCAGCGCCTTGCCCTGGGCCGTGTGCGTGACTTCGGGGTGGAACTGCACGCCGTAGAAGCCGCGCGACTCGTCGGCCATGCCGGCGATCGGGCAGCTCGGCGTGCTGGCCATGAGTTTGAAGCCGGGCGGCAGGTCGACGACCTTGTCGCCGTGGCTCATCCACACGTTGAGCATGCCGTGGCCGTCGCCGGTGGCGAAGTCCTGGATGCCGTCGAGCAGCTTGGTATGGCCATGCGCGCGCACCTCGGCAAAGCCGAATTCGCGTTTGTACCCGCCCTCGACCTTGCCGCCCAACTGGTGCGCCATGGTCTGCATGCCGTAGCAGATGCCCAGCACCGGCACGCCCAGGTCGAACACCAGCTGCGGCGCCTTGTCGGTGGTGTCCTCATACACGCTCGCGTGGCTGCCGGAGAGGATCACGCCCTTGAGCTGGCCGTCCTTGGCGTAGTCGCGCAGCCATGCTTCCGTCACATCGCAGGGATGGACTTCGCAGAAGACATGGGCTTCGCGCACGCGGCGGGCGATCAGCTGGGTGACCTGGGAGCCGAAGTCGAGGATGAGGATTTTTTGATGTTGCATGGTCAAAAATGAAAAACGGGCAGCTGGGCTGCCCGAGAGACGGAACTGAACTTGGCTCAGGCCTGCGGCGGAATGCGCAGCAACTGGCCGGGGTAGATCTTGTCGGGGCTGCTGAGCATCGGCTTGTTGGCCTCGAAGATCGCCGGATACGCGTTGGCGTTGTTGTAGAACTTCTTGGCGATGGCGCTCAGCGTATCGCCGCGCTCGACCAGGTGGTACTGCGACTGCTCGGCGGGCTCGGAGGTCAGGATCTCGTCGTTCACGCCCGCCACGTTCTGCACGTTGCCGCAGCACAGCACGATCTTTTCCTTGGTCGCCTGATCGGCCACCGTGCCCGCCACGGTGACGAATTGCGTCGCACCGTCGAAGGTGATGGTCAACTGATCGGCTGGCAGGTTCTGCGCGCGGATGTAGCTGCCGATGGCGGTGGCGGCGG
>JAQGMQ010000552.1 GCA_028292305.1 Rhodoferax sp. | reverse complement strand
GACGGCCGACGGCAAGTCTTCGCAGGACATTGCCGACATATTGATCCTGTCCAAAAGCACCGTCGACTTCCATGTGAAGAACGCCGTAGTCAAACTGCAGGTGGGCAACAAGACGGCTGCCGTGGTGCGGGCAGCGGTGCTGGGTTATCTGAATTGACGCGGGCGACGTTGCCTGTGGCCCGCGATCCGATCCGTCAAGCTCGGGCGAGCCGAAGCTCGGGCGCAAGCCACGCTGCATCTGCCGCTGCGTCCTGCGCAGCAGCGTGCAGGTGTGTCGCCGCACCGGCCTCGAGCCGGAAGTTGCCCATCAGCCGCGACAGGTGCAGGGCCTGGCTTTCCAGGCTGTCCGCCGCCGCCGCGGACTGCTCGACGAGTGCCGCGTTTTGCTGGGTCATCTGCTCCAGCTGAGTCACCGTGGCGTTGACGCTTGAAAGTCCATCGGATTGCTCGGACGAGCTGGCGGTGATCTCGCCGATGATGTCGGACACCCGCTTCACCGAGCCCACCAGTTCGTCCATGGTGCGCCCCGCATCGCTCACCAGCCGCGAGCCGGCCGCCACGCGTTCGACGCTGCTGCCGATCAGCGCCTTGATTTCCTTGGCGGCGTTGGCCGAACGGCCGGCCAGGCTGCGCACCTCGCTGGCCACCACGGCAAAGCCTCGGCCCTGCTCGCCGGCGCGGGCTGCTTCCACCGCCGCGTTGAGCGCCAGGATGTTGGTCTGAAACGCAATGCCGTCGATGACGCCAATGATGTCGGCGATCTTCTGCGAGCTGTTGTGGATCTCGCTCATTGTCGTCACCACCTGCGAAAACACCACGCCGCCACGCGTCGCGACACCCGCCGCGGACGAAGCCATCTGGTTGGCCTGCAGCGCCGAGTCGGCCGACTGCTTCACGGTGTGCGTCAGCCGTGCGATCGACGAAGCCGCCTCCTGCAGATCCGAAGCCGTCTGCTCGGTGCGCTGGCTCAGGTCCTGGTTGCCCAGCGCGATCTCGCTGCTGGCGGTGGTGATGCTCTGCGTCGAGCCGCGCAGTTCGTTGACGGTGCTGAACCAGCGGCTGCGCATCGCCTCGAGCCGCGACAGCAACTGACCGGTCTCGTCGTGGCTGGTCGACACGATGGGGTGAGAAAGATCGCCGTCGGCCATGCGGTCGGCTTCGGCCACGGCCTGCAGCAACGGGGCCTTGACCGAACGGGTGATGGCCCGTGAGGCCGCCACGCCAAACACCATTGCCACACCGGCCACGGCCAGCAGCAAATGGATGCCGCTGTCGGCCTGTTGCACCAACGCCTGCTGCTGCTCATTCACGGTCTTGGCCGTGACGGCCTGGTGCGCGTCGATATCGGCCAGCCACTGTTCCTGCGACTTGCTCCAGGGCGCCAGGTTCAGGCGCAGCTCCATCCGCACCAGCACGGCGATGTCCTGTACTTCGGTGGCCGAGCCCGCCTGTTTGACCGACGCCTCGAACACCGCCGCGGCCGCGGTGCGGTCGGCGGCCAGCTTGGCCAGGCGGGCTTTGTCAGCATCTGTTGACGCGCCGGCCAGTTCGGCGGCGTAGAGCTGGTCGTAAGAGGCATAGGCATTCGTCAGCCGCTTGAATTCCTTTTCCAGGTCTTCCTGCGTGGTGAGGATGCTCAGGTTGCGCATCGACACGGCCGACTGGTTCGCCAGTTGCCGCATCTGCACGATGCGGTCGATCTTCGGCCGCAGTTGTTCGTCGATCACACGCACGCGGGTGCGGGTGTCGCGCATGCTGACCACCGACACCGCCGTCACCACGGCCAGCAGGCCCACGATGATGCCGAAGCCGATCGACAGGCGCTGGCCGATGCTCAGTTTCCCAAGGCTGAAAAAGTTCATGCGTTTCCTGGACCGACCCGGAGGTGGTCGCTTGTTGTAGATTGGTTTTGGCGGGCCGGACGGAGGAGGGGGCTGCGATTGCAGCTCCCTCATGCGCCGCACGGCCCTTGATGCAGGTTGGCGAACACCATGACTTTAGCGCCCAAGTCGTAGGATGTCTTATGTGTGTGGACTAGGGGAAACGAGGGTTGACAGGCGCCGCCGTGCGCCGTGTTTGCAGCAGAAACTTAAGTCCCGTGCTTTCTCATAAGATATCCGATGACTATTTCTGCATCGTCGTGTGTCAGGCGCCAAGATCGAAGGAGCCACGGCGAAGTCTCGGAAAGCCTGAGGCGGGTGCCCGACGGGCTGCTGCCGTCTGGAAGCCGGCGGCGTCGTGTGACTGCAACCGGCTGACCTGTACCTCGCCGGATCAGGCAACCTTCAATGCAGCATCACGCGATGGCGCCAGCGAACGCGCCTCGGTGGATCGCAACGCTTCCCAGAGTTCCTCTGCGCGCTGCCCAAGTGCGACGCTGCGTCGGAGGATCCTGATGGACAACGTGACGTCATAGGCCTCGGTCGCCGCGCGTACCAGTCGTTTTGTGCTCAAGTCTTCACGCACCAGGGTCTCGGGTAGCCAGGCCAGTCCAAAGCCGGTCAATGCCATCAAGCGGATGCTTTCGGCGAGTGAGCTTCCATGCTCGGCGGTGAAACTCGGCAGGCCGGGCATGTGCTGCTGGGCTTCCTGCAGGGCCCAGCCAAGGGAGCATTCGCGGCTGTAGTCCAGGTAGGCAACGCTGGGACTTGACCCCAGCGCGTGCATGGCAACGCCACGGACGCTGGGCACGCTGACGGGGATCAAGCGCTCCTGTTCCAGGTCCAACCATTCCGCAATGGAAAACGTCGTGTCCTGCATCCGCTTGGCAATGGCGCCATCTGCATCGACAAAGGTCACCACGAAGTCGACTTCGCCTTGCGCCAGTGCCGCAAGACATTCGGGCAACACCGCCGACATGACATTGAAACGGGCCTGGCCGAACTGCGAGTGGAGCCGCGGCAGCCATCTCGGGAAGAAAACGCTGGACATCACATGCGGAGCGGCCATGCGGATCTGGCTCTGCTCGGTGTCGGCGCGCTTTCGCACGGCGGTGCGGACCGACTCCAGCGTAGCGACGGCGTCGGCTGCGGCGTCCCTGAGCAATTCACCGGCCGCGGTCAATTCCAGCTGCGCCTTGCTCCTGTCAAACAGCGGTGCACCCAGCCAGGTTTCCAGATTCTGAATTCGCCGACTCAAGCCCGACGTTGTCACGTGGCATTTCTCCGCGGCGCGCGTGAAGCTGCGCAACCGTGTCAGCACCAGGAAGTCCTTGAATGTCTGGAGATCGCTCATTTGCAAATTCGGCAACAAGTGGGAGTGGGTGCATTTTGCGCCGAATCGCCGTAGCCCGGGCTTGCTGCGGCGTCGATCGCTTGCGAGTTACGCAACTGACCGCGCGAACGGAGCAACCTGGATACACGTAGCGACGACCATCGTTGGCATGAGCGCCTCGCGGCAACGAAGTGACTTGCTGCGAGGCGCAGGCGCCGCGCTGCCTGTCGACGCGTTGCGAGTTGCGCAACCACGCATGCACCTGGCGCACGCGCCTGGCGTTCCGCTTCGCAGCCTGGGCAAAGGCGTGAATGGGTTGCGCGTTTCACAACAGGACGCGCCAACCTCGCAACCACGGTCGGCTTCAAAGTCGCGACCATACGGCCCATGACACATCTACCCGACCACCGACTCAAGGGCGTACTCGCTCCGGTCCTGACACCCTTCACGGCCGATCTGGTGCCGGACGCGCCGCGGTTCGTCGCACATTGCCAGTGGCTGCTCGGGCAGGGTGTCGGCCTGGCAATGTTCGGCACCAATTCGGAAGGCAACTCGATGGGCGTGGCCGAGAAGTGCGGACTGCTCGACGCCCTGGTGGCCGCGGGCATCCCGATGGACCGCGCCATGCCCGGAACGGGCAGTTGCAGTCTGACGGACGCGGTGGTCATGACCAAGGCAGGCCTGCAGGCCGGTGCGGCTGGCGCCCTGGTGCTGCCGCCCTTCTACTACAAGGGCACGGGAGACGACGGCTTGTTCCGCTTCTTC
>JAQGMQ010000545.1 GCA_028292305.1 Rhodoferax sp. | reverse complement strand
CAATGCCTCCCGTGAGGCCCAAGACGATGTGTTTACCCGCGAGTTCTTGCATGGGCGTATTGTTGCTCACCCCCAGGCTTCCCCCACTTCGTGTCGGTCCGCCTACCCCCTGCCGGGGGGCGGGCCGGCCGCTTCGGGCGGCCGGGCGCGGCGGCCCTGCACTAAAAGAAGGCCTTGCGGAGGGGCGGGCGGGAGGGGGCACCTATAATTCCGATTTCCCACTGCCCGGACTTGCTGTCCGGATCTGGCATGACCAAATTCGTCTTCGTCACTGGTGGTGTGGTGTCTTCCCTGGGCAAGGGAATCGCCTCAGCCTCCCTCGCTGCGATTTTGGAATCGCGAGGCCTCAAAGTCACTTTGATCAAGCTGGACCCGTACCTCAACGTGGATCCGGGCACCATGTCGCCGCTGCAGCACGGCGAAGTCTTCGTCACCGACGACGGCGCCGAAACCGATCTCGATCTTGGCCATTACGAGCGTTTCATCGAAACCCGGATGCGCAAGACCAACAACTTCACCACCGGCCAGATCTACAAGAGCGTGCTCGACAAGGAGCGCCGTGGCGACTACCTCGGCAAGACCGTGCAGGTGATCCCGCACGTGACCAACGAGATCCAGGAATTCATCAAGCGCGGCGCGCGTGTGGGTGAGCCCGACGCGGTCGACGTGGCCATCGTGGAAATCGGTGGCACCGTGGGCGACATCGAATCGCTGCCGTTCCTGGAAGCGGTGCGCCAGATGAGCCTGAAGCTCGGCCCGAACAACACCGCCTTCGTGCACCTGAGTTACCTGCCGTGGATCGCCGCGGCCGGCGAACTCAAGACCAAGCCGACCCAGCACACCGCCAAGCAGTTGCGCGAGATCGGCATCCAGGCCGACGCCCTGCTCTGCCGCGCCGACCGCCCCGTGCCGCAGGACGAACGCTCCAAGATCTCGCTGTTCTCGAACGTGCCCGAATGGGGCGTGATCTCGATGTGGGACGTGGACACCATCTACAAGGTGCCGCGCATCCTGCATGAACAGGGCCTGGACGGTCTGATCTGCGACAAGCTGCGCCTGAACACGCCGCCGGCCAATTTAAAGCGCTGGGACGAACTGGTCTACGAGACCGAACACCCGCAGGGCCAGGTCAGCATCGCCATGGTGGGCAAATACGTCGACCTGTCCGACAGCTACAAGTCGCTCAACGAAGCGCTGCGCCACGCCGGCATGAAGAACCATGTGCGCGTGCAGATCGAGTACATCGACTCCGAAACCATCACCCCGCAAAGCGTCTCGCGGCTCGACCAGTTCGACGCGGTGCTGGTGCCCGGCGGCTTTGGCAAACGCGGCATCGAAGGCAAGATCTGCGCGGCGCGTTTCGCGCGGGAACACAAGATGCCTTACCTGGGCATCTGCCTGGGCATGCAGGTCGCCACCATCGAATTCGCGCGCCACGTGGCCGGCCTGAAAGACGCCAACAGCACCGAGTTCGACCCGGCCAGCCCCAACCCCGTCATCGCCCTCATCACCGAGTGGAAAGACGCCGACGGCACCATCAAGACCCGCAACGAGAACTCCGACCTCGGCGGCACCATGCGCCTGGGCGCGCAGAGCTCCGACGTGGCGCCCGGCACGCTGGCGCACAGCATCTATGGCGACGTGGTCACCGAACGCCACCGCCACCGCTACGAGGCCAACGTCAACTATCTCGACCGCCTGCGCGACGCCGGCATGGTGATCTCGGCGTTGACGCAACGCGAGCAGCTCACCGAAATGGTCGAATTGCCGCAGTCGCTGCACCCCTGGTTCGTCGGCGTGCAGTTCCACCCCGAGTTCAAGTCCACGCCGTGGGACGGCCATCCGCTGTTCAACGCCTTCATCAAGGCTTCGCTCGAACACCAGAAACAGGGCACGGTCGTGCCGCAGGCCGAGGTCGTCAGCGTATGAAGCTATGCGGAATCGACATCGGGCTCGACAAGCCTTTCTTCCTGATCGCCGGGCCCTGTGTCATCGAGTCCGAGCAGTTGCAGATGGACACCGCCGGCACGCTGAAGGAAATCACTTCCGCGCTGGGCATTCCGTTCATCTTCAAGAGCAGCTTCGACAAGGCCAACCGCTCCAGCGGCAACACCTTCCGCGGCCCGGGCATCGACAAGGGCCTGGAGATCCTGGCCAAGGTCAAGCGTGAACTCGGCCTGCCGATCCTGACCGACATCCACGATGCATCGCAGATCGCGCAAGTGGCCAGCGTGGTCGACTTGTTGCAGACGCCGGCCTTCCTGTGCCGCCAGACCGATTTCATCCGCGCCGTGGCCCAGTCGGGCCTGCCGGTGAACATCAAGAAGGGCCAGTTCCTGGCGCCGCACGACATGAAGAACGTGATCGACAAGGCCCGCGCCGCCGCACGCGAGAAGGGCCTGAACGAAGACAACTTCATGGCCTGCGAACGCGGCGCGAGCTTCGGCTACAACAACCTCGTGAGCGACATGCGCAGCCTGTCGATCATGCGCGAGACCAACGCGCCGGTGGTGTTCGACGCCACCCATTCGGTGCAGTTGCCGGGCGGCCAGGGCACGAGCTCGGGCGGCCAGCGCGAGATGGTGCCGGTGCTGGCCCGCGCGGCCGTGGCCGTGGGCGTGGCGGGGCTGTTCATGGAGACCCACCCGAACCCGGCGGTGGCCATGAGCGACGGCCCGAATGCCGTGCCGCTGAAACACATGAAGGCGCTGCTCGAAACGCTGCTGGCGCTGGATGCCGTGACCAAGAAAACCCCCTTTCTGGAGAACAGTTTCGAATGACCAGCGCTTACATCATCGCCAACGTACAGGTCAATAATCCAGAGCAGTACGAGGAATACAAGAAGTGGTCGTCCGCGGCCATGCTGGCCCATGGCGCCGAGTTGTGCGTGCGCGGCGGCCATTGCGAAGTGCTCGAAGGCGACTGGACGCCCGAGCGCGTGGTGGTGCTGAAGTTTCCCACCTTCGAAGCCGCCAAGACCTTCCATGCATCACCCGAATACGACAAGGCCCGCAAGGCGCGTGAAGGCATCGCCATCATGCGCATGATCGTGGTCGAAGGCGTGTAGGCACGGGTCATTCCAAGTCAATTGCCGGTTCTGATTTTTTAGCTCTGAAAGAAAAAGTAAATGAGTGCAATCGTTGATATCGTCGGCCGCGAGATTCTGGACAGCCGCGGCAACCCCACCGTCGAATGCGACGTGCTGCTCGAATCCGGCGTCATGGGCCGTGCGGCCGTGCCGTCGGGTGCGTCCACCGGCTCGCGCGAAGCCATCGAACTGCGCGACGGCGACAAGAGCCGCTACCTCGGCAAGGGCGTGCTGAAGGCCGTCGAACACATCAACACCGAAATCTCCGAAGCCGTGCTCGGCCTCGACGCTTCCGAACAGGCCTTCCTCGACAAGACCCTGATCGACCTGGACGGCACCGACAACAAGAGCCGCCTGGGCGCCAACGCCATGCTCGCCGTGTCGATGGCCGTGGCCCGTGCCGCCGCCGAAGAAGCCGGCCTGCCGCTGTACCGCTATTTCGGCGGCATGGGCAGCATGCAGATGCCGGTGCCGATGATGAACGTCATCAACGGTGGCGCCCACGCCAACAACAGCCTGGACATCCAGGAATTCATGATCATCCCCGTGGGCGCGCCCAGCTTCCGCGAAGCGCTGCGCTACGGCGCCGAAGTCTTCCACGCGCTGAAGAAGATCCTGAATGACCGCCACATCAGCACC
The DNA here is from genome assembly GCA_028292305.1 of Rhodoferax sp. Taxonomy (GTDB): domain Bacteria; phylum Pseudomonadota; class Gammaproteobacteria; order Burkholderiales; family Burkholderiaceae_C; genus Rhodoferax_B. The sequence continues at coordinate 113 of JAQGMQ010000545.1, read as the reverse complement.
GCCGTCGGCGACGAAGGCGGCTTTGCGCCCAGCGTCGAAAACCACGAAGCCGCGATCCATCTGATCCTGGAAGCCATCGCCGCCGCAGGCTACACCGCCGGCGAACAGATCGT
>JAQGMQ010000515.1 GCA_028292305.1 Rhodoferax sp. | reverse complement strand
CCGCCGCCAGGGTGCCGGTGCCGGGCGGGGCCTCGGGCAGCCCGCCGGCCGGAAGCGCCAGCGACCCGGTTGCCGCGCGCGGCAGGTCGGCGGGGATGACGGCGCGGCCGCGTGTGCTGGCCGCCTGCGCCATCACCAGCCGGATGACCGCATAGGCGCCGCCCAGGGCCTTGAAGCTCTTGAGCCCGAGCCGGGCGCCTTCGTCCTTGATGTACACCGCGCCCAGGCCTTCGCGTTCGGCAAGGCCGCGCAGGCTGATGACTGGTGTCGGCCGGTAGTCGAAACAGGCCGACAGCAGCGTGACCACCTGCGCCGCGGCTTCGGCGCCGAGCATAGGTTGTGCGGCGTGCGCCGGCGGCACGTCGGCACGGTGGGGGTTGATCAGGTAGCGCATGGGATGAAGTTCAGGTGACCGGAGTGCCGCCATCCTAGGCAGGTTGACGGCGTTGCGCAGCCCTGATTCCAGCTGTTACACACGGCAGCTCGAGGAGCGGTGTCGCCGATGCCGTTGGCACGACGCGCAACCGCGGCCGGGCCTCAGCCCCCCAGCGGCAGCAACGCGGGGCTGATCGCGGTCGACATCTTCTTCACCGGCGCCTTGCGCGGCAGGCGCAGGGTGAACACCATGCCGCCTTCGGGCACGTTGGCGGCTTCGATGCTGCCGCCCAGTACGTCGTGCACCAACTGGTAGACGATGTGCAGGCCCAGGCCGGTGCCGCCGGCGTGGCGGCTGGTGGTGAAGAACGGATCGAAGATGCGCGCCAGGCTTTCGTCGGGCACGCCGATGCCGTCGTCCGAGAACCAGATCGTCACGTGGTCGGCACCGTCGGCCTGGGCGCGGATGGTGATGGCGCCGCCCGCGCGGTTCACGAAGGCGTGGTGCAGCGCGTTGTCGAGCAGGTTGGCGATGACCTGTTCCAGCGGGCCGGGGTAGCTCTCCATCTGCAGCCCTTGGGGCAGGTCGAGCTTCAGCTGCACGGCGTGGCTCTTGTCCCATTTGCGCAGGCGCGGATCGGCGTCCAGCACGATCTCGGCCAGCTCGAAGCGGCGCTGCTCCATGGTTGTGCGGTCCACCGCCACCTGCTTGAAACGTTGCACGATGCCCGCCGAGCGCCTGAGCGAGGCGAGCACCACGTCCAGCGCCTGGTGGCTCGACTTCACATAGTCTTCCAGGTCGGACTTGCGCAGCCCCTGCTTGACCAGCAGGTCGAGCATGTCCAGCCTCTGCTGCACGGTGCTCAGTGCCAGGGTCGCGCTGCCCAGCGGGGTGTTCAGCTCGTGTGCCACGCCGGCCACCATCAGCCCGAGCGACGACAGGCGCTCGGCGCGGGCCAGCTCGGTCTGTACCGTCTGCAGGTGGTCGTTGGCGCGGCGCAATGCGCGGTTGGCCGCCTGCAGTTCTTCCTCGTGGGCCTTGCGCGCGGCCAGGTTGCGGCCGGTCTGCCAGGCCAGGCGCAGGGTCACCAGTACCGCGGTGGCCATGATCAGCGCCAGCACCATCTTCCAGCGCCAGCTGCGTTGCAACGCCGCGCCGGGATCGATGCGCACCACCAGCCGCAGGCCGAGCGCACCGTCTTCCACCTGGCCGGGCTGGCCGGCCAGCGTGAGGTCTTGCCGGGGCGTGAGCCGTTTGAACGCCCATTCGCCGCTGCCGTCCTGCAGGTCGCCCCGGTCGTCGCGTTGCACGGCCTGCCACAGGGCGGGGTTGGTGCGCGCCAACGCGCGGTCGGCACGGCCCAGCTGGCCGGCCCAGTCGTCGACCGGGTTCGGGCCCTGGATCCAATACCCCTGAGCGTTGAGCAGATGTACGCCGATGCCCTGTTGTCGGCTCAGGCCGGCCAGCCGCTCGAGCAAGCGGTTGGCCCGGTAGTTGATGACCACGATGCCACGTCGCTGGCCGTTCACGATCAGCGGGCTGGCCACCCGCAACGTGGGTTCGAGCGGCCGTTCGATCACGCCGTTTTCCACGTTCAGGTCCAGCTCGGAGAAGTACACGCTGCCACCGGCCAGGCCCACGGCGTTGCGGAAATACGGTCGGTCGGCCTTGGACTGCAGTCGGCCGGAATCGACCACCACCGGCGCGGCGCCGCGCAGGTTCACGCGCAGGCGTTCGTTGCCGCGTTCGTCGAGCCAGCGCACCTGGTCGTATTGCTGCGCGCTGGCCGAGAAACTGATGAAGAGCTTGGCCACGCTCGATCCGGCCGAGACGTCGTCGAGTGGTTGCTTGGACGTGAGCTCGCTCAGAAAAGCCACGTCGCGGCGCAGCGTACCCAGCGTGCGTACGATGATGTCCGAGGCTTCCTGCACGGTGTCGTCGCGGTCGCGCTGCAACGGCCCTTCCAGTGCCGAACCGACCTCGAACCAGGCCACCGGGAACATGATGGCCAGCACCACCAGCCACGGCAACACCAGCACGGCCAGGCGTTTGCGCACGCCGCGCATGGCCTTGAATTCAGCGGTCCAGTGGGGGGCGATCAATGACGACATGGGCCTTGAAAAATCGGCTTGCCGGGCTGGCGACGGCATCAGCGCCGGCTGCCGAGCCGGGTCAGAAAAGCGTCGAGCGGCTCGGGCCGGCCGAACAGATAACCTTGTGCCAGCAGGCAGCCGTGCGCCTTCAACCAGGCCGACTGTTCCTCGGTCTCCACGCCCTCGGCCAGCACCTTCATGTTCAGCCGCTGGCCCAGCAGCACGATCATGTCGGCGATGGCCAGGTTGGGCCGTACCAGGCCGATCTCGGCCACGAAGCAGCGGTCGACCTTGAGCGTGGTGACGGGCAGCGAGCGCAGGTAGCCGAGCGACGAATAGCCCGTGCCGAAATCGTCGATGGCGATGGGGAAACCCGCCGCGCGCAACCGGCCCAGGATTTCACCATTGGCCTGGTGGTCTTCCATGGCCGCGGATTCGGTGATCTCGATCTCCAGCTGCGCCGGCGCCACGCCGTGGCGCTGCACCGCGTCGGCCAGTTCACCGGGAAATTCGCGCCGCGACAGCTGCAGCGGCGACACGTTCACGGCGATGGTCAACGCCGGGTGACCGGCATCGCGCAGGCGGGCCAGCGCGGCACAGGCGAGTTCGATCACCTGCTGGCCGAGCGGCACGATCAGGCCGTTGGCTTCGGCCACGGGCACGAACTCGAATGGCGGCACGTGGCTGCCGTCGGCGCGGGTCCAGCGGGCCAGGGCTTCGGCGCCGACGATGCGGCCGGTGGCCAACTCGATCTGCGGCTGCAGTTCGATGCGTATTTCGCCGTTATGCAGCGCGTGGTACAGCTCGTGCGACTGGTGGAAGCGGCGGTTGCTCTCGCGTTCCATGCCGGGCTCGTAGTCGATCAGCTGGCTCAGGCTCTGGGCGCGCGCCTGCTTCAGCAGCAGCGTGCCCATGGCCATCGCGCTGCGTGCCGAGCCGGTATAGCGGTCGAGGTCGATGCGCGACGCGCCCACGCCGATGAAGGGCGGGTTGGTCGGGTCGTCGGGGTTCCAGGCTTCGAGCCGGTCTACGTACTCGGCGCGCAGCAGTTCGGTCTGGCCTAGGATGCCGAAGGTGTCGTCGTGCAGCCGCGCCACCATGCACGGCGGCGCGAATACTGCGCGCAGCCGCTGTGCCATCTTCT